>JAYTHL010000074.1:0-1908 GCA_043732605.1 Rhizobacter sp.
CCGCTGCGCTGGTAGAACGCGTCGGGCTGCTTCTCGGCTTCGCTCCAGAGCTGCGCGGCGGCCGACTCGATCGTCGCCTCGTCGGCAGGCGCGAGATCGACGAGCGCGGCGATGTAGCTCGAGCCCCATTGCAGCCGGGTCGCCGGGCCCTCGCTCTTCTCGAACGCCTCGCGGTACCAGCGCAGCGCCTCCTTGCGGTCGCCGCGCTTCTTCGCGTTGCTGGCCAGCTCCGACATCAGGTAGTAGGGCGAATGGCTCTTGGCGAGGTTGGCCTTGAGCAGCGTGTCGGAGTCGGCGTCGAGGCCGGCGCGCTCGAGCAGGTAGGCGGCCGCGGTGATCACCGCCTGGCGCTCGTAGCCGTCGGTGATCTCGCGGTCGGCGCGCCCGGCCTGCTCTCGCACGTCGGCGACGAGCGCGGCGGGCAGCGGCGCGGGCTTGACGCCGGGCTTGGCGGCAGGCACGTCGGCATCGTCGATGCGCGCGAGATCGACCTGCGCGATCAGCGCCTGCATGCGGTCGGCGCGCGACAGCGTCGCGTCGGCTTCGAGGCGCTTGAGCGCAGTGTCGAACCCGCCGAGCAGCGCGGTGCGCTCGGGCGACGACGGCGTGCTCGCGGCGCGCACGATCTCGGCCGCGTAGTTGGTGAGCATGTCGGTCTGCTCGCGCGAGCGCGCCGGGTCACCGAGCAGCGCGACCAGGGCACTGCGCGTCGTCGCGTCGAGCGTCGGCGGCGCTTTCGCGTCGGCCGCAGCGAGCGCCTTCAGGCGTAGCCGCATCGCCGTCTCGGGCGCGTCGGCCGGGCAGGCGTCGGCGAGCGCGAGCAAGGTCGCGGCCAGCTTCTTCTTGTCGATCACCTGCTGCTGGTCGGTGCCCCACGAATAGAAGGCGAGCAGACGCCAGTCGTTAGCGTCGAGCGCTGCCGGCTTGGCGAGCGCGTCGGCGAGCACCGCGCCGACCGGCCGCGCGGCGTTCATGCCGAGCGTCAGAACCTGCGTGTAGCGGACCGGGTCGACCTCGCCGGGCAGGCGCGTGAGTTCCTGTCCTTGCGGCGTGAAGAGCACCATCGTCGGATAACCGCTGACCTTGAAGCGCGCGCCGATCTTCTGCGCGCCCGGGCTGTCGCCGTCGACGTAGACCGGCACGAAGCCGCGCGAGCGCTCGATGAAGTCCTGGCGGTTGAAGAGCGTCGCCTTGACCTGATTGCACGGCGGGCACCACTTCGCGCCCCAGTAGACGAAGACCGGCTTGTTCGCCTCCTTCGCCGAGGCGAAGGCAGCGTCGATCTGGGCGTCGTTCGAGGCCTCCTTCCAGTCGATGCCGCCGTCCGCGTGGGCCGACGCGGTCTGCACCGGCGCGGACGCGGGCATCACAGCGGCGGGCGACGCAGCCTGCGGCGCGTCGGCCGACTTGCCGCAGGCCACGAGCAGCGCAGCCGCGACCACTGCCAGCACGAAGCCACCGGCGCGCTCAATCGTTCGACGATCGTTCTTCATCGCATTGCTCCTGTCCGGCCGCCATCATGCGGCAATCAGTCGACCGGCGCCGGCGCTTCGCGCACCGGGTCGCGCGGCGACGAGGTGAACTGCGCCAGGGCAACGCCGCCGAGCGTGATCGCCGCGCCGATCACCTTCATCGCCGAGTAGCGCTCGCCCGTGATCGCCCAGGCGACCAGGCCGGCGACCGGCGGCATCAGGTACATCAGCGGTGCCGTGCGGGCGACGCCGCGCACGCCGTTGACCCAGCCCCAGACGAGCCAGCCGATGAAGGCCGAGACGATCACGGCGTAGAAGGTGCCGGCCCAGATCGCGGGCGAGACTTCGCTCCAGTCGACCGCGAGCCCGGCCGAGAGAGTGAGCAGCACGACCGGCAGGCTGCCGAACAGCGCCGCATAAGTCATCACGACGACGC
>JAYTHL010000075.1:0-1901 GCA_043732605.1 Rhizobacter sp.
TCGAGGAACTGCGCGGCCGCGAGGTGCAGGATGGTGCCGTTGCCTCCCGAGGCGTACGTCATCTCGCCGTTGCGGCTCTTCAGCAGCGCGATGAACTCCCTGGCGTTCGTCGCCGGCACCTTGGCGTTGACGACGAGCACGACCGGCGTGTAGCCGACGACGGCGATCGGCGTGAAGTCGCCCGGCATGTCGAACGACAGGCTCTTCATCACGCTCGGAAAGATGACGACGTTGTTGGAGACGATGCCGAGCGTCGAGCCGTCGGGCGCCGAGCGGGCGAGCGCCTGCAGGCCGACGATGCCGCCGGCGCCGGGCTGGTTGTCGATGACCACCGGCCGACCGAGCGCCTTCGCGAGCGCGCCCTGCGCCGCGCGTGTGATCGTGTCGACGCCCGAGCCGGTCGCGTTCGGCAGGATGAAGCGCACCGGCTTGTCGGACTGCGCGAAGGCCGGCAGCGCGAGGCCGGCGACGAGGCCGCCGAGAAGCGTGCGGCGCGTGAGCTGGGAACGCTGGACCATGGTCGTGTCTCCGGTGTTCTTGTGGGGATGCCGCGGCGTCAGGCGACGACGGCCTGCGCGCGAAACGCCTCGATCTCCTCGCCGCCGTAACCGAGTCCGGCGAGCAGCTCCCCGGTGTGCGCGCCGAAGCGCGGCGGCTGCAGGCGCACGCCGAGGCGCTCGCCCTCCATCGTGATCGGCAAGAGCGTCGTCTTCACCGTCTGCCCGGCCTTGTCGCCGTCGGGCAGCTCGATGTCGGCGAGGCCGCCGGTCGCGAGCAGGTGCGGATCGCCGTAGAGGTCTTCGGGCCGGCGGATCGGCGCGTACGGCAGGCCCGAGCGCTCGAAGAGATCGGTGAGCTCGGCGGCACTGCGATGAGCGAGCCGCTCGCGCAGCGTCGCCAGCAGCTGCGGCCGGACGCGCACGCGGTCGTTGTTCGTCTTCAGCATCGGGTCGGCCTTGAGGTCGGGCAGGTCGAGCACGTCGCAGAAGACCTGCCACTGCGCGTCGCTCACGGCGCAGAGAAAGATCTGCTCGCCGTCCTTCACGGTGAAGACGTCGTAGACCGCCCACGGGTTCTCGCGCGCCGGCATCGGCGCCGGATGGCGGCCGGTGACGGCGAACTGCAGCATGTGCTGGCCCATCAGGAAGACGTTGTTCTCGTAGAGCGCCGACTGCACCTCCATGCCCTTGCCGGTGATGCCGCGCTGGATCAGCGCGCCGAGCGTGCCGATGGCGCCGAACATGCCGCCCATGATGTCGTTCACGCTCGTCCCCGCGCGCAGCGGATCGCCGGGCCGGCCGGTCATGTAGGCCAGGCCACCCATCATCTGCACGACCTCGTCGAGGGCGGTGCGGTTCTCGTATGGCCCGGGCAGGAAGCCCTTGTGGCTGACGTAGATGAGGCGCTCGTTGACGGCAGCCAGGCTGGCGTAGTCGAGGCCGAACTTCTTCAGCACGCCGAGCTTGAAGTTCTCGACCACGACGTCGGCCGTCGCCGCGAGCCGGCGCGCGATCGCAGCGCCTTCCGGGCGCTTGAGATCGACGCCGATGCTCTTCTTGTTGCGGTTGAACATCGGAAAGAAGCCCGCGCCCGCGCCGAGCAGGCGGCGCGTGCCTTCGCCGTCGATCGGCTCGACCTTGATGACCTCGGCGCCCATGTCGGCGAGCACCATCGCGCAGGTCGGGCCCATCACCATGTGCGTGAACTCGACGACACGCAGGCCCTGCAAGGGCTGCGGCGCGGCGCTCATGCGGCCGCCTTCGTCGTCTTCGGCACGCCCGCGCGCCAGATCGCGCCGTGCAGCGGCTCGCCCTCGAGCCAGTGCCCGACACGGCCGCGCAATGCGAGCAGCGCCTCGATGTCGAGCCCGGTCGGCACGCCCATGCGCTGGAACAGATAGG
>JAYTHL010000076.1:0-1900 GCA_043732605.1 Rhizobacter sp.
CGACCATCTCGCGCGCGTGATCGTGCCGGCACTGGAGCGTGGCGAGGTCGTGCTGTGCGATCGCTTCACCGACGCCACGTTCGCGTACCAGGGCTTCGGTCGCGGCCAGGATCTCGCGATGCTGCAAGCGCTGCAGACGTGGGTGCAGTCCGGCCTGCAGCCGGACCTGACCTTGTGGTTCGATGTCGAGCCGGCGCTGGCGGCCCGCCGGCGCGCCGAGGCGCGCTCGGCCGATCGGTTCGAGGCCGAGGACCTGGCGTTCTTCGAGCGCGTCCGGGCTGGCTACTTGGCGCGCATGGAAGCAGAGCCCCATCGCATCGTCCGCATCGACGCTGCGGCGGACCGCTCGAGCGTGCGTCGGCAGATCGATTCGGCGCTCGCCGACCTCGCAGGCCCACGGTGATGCGCGCGCAATCGTCCACGAGCAGCCGGCGATGACCGACCCGACGAACACCGCGCCGCCCTGGATCGCCGGACCGCTGCAGCGCACGCTCGCGAGCTCGCACGCGCACGCGCTGCTGATCCACGGACCGAGCGGCGTCGGCCAGTTCGAGCTGGCGCTGGCGCTGGCCGCGGCGTGGCTGTGCGAAGGCGCGGCAGTGCCGTTGGGCGAGCGCCCGTGCGGCGCGTGCGCGAGCTGCCGCCTGATCGCCGCGCGCTCGCATCCCGACCTCGTCGTCCTCGTTCCCGATGCGCTGCGCGAGGCGCTCGGCTGGAATGCCGCGGGAGGCGCAGGCGAGGAGGGCGGCGAGGGCAGCAAGAAGAAGCCGAGCAAGGACATCCGCGTCGAGGCGGTCCGCGCTGCGATCGAGTTCGCGACCACGACATCGGCGCGCGGTCGCGGCAAATACCTCGTCGTGCATCCGGCCGAGCGGATGAATCCGATCGCGGCCAGCGCGTTTCTGAAGACGCTCGAGGAACCCGCGGGCGGCGCGCGCTTCCTGCTGTGCTCGTCGGCGCCCGATCGGCTGCTGCCGACGATCCGCAGCCGTTGCCAAAGCATCATGCTGACGCTGCCACCGCGCGAGCAGGCCGAAGCGTGGCTGGCCGTGCACGGCCTCGACGACCCGGCGGTGATGCTGGCCGCGAGCGGCGGACAGCCCGAAGAGGCGCTCGCATTGGCCGCACGCGGCGTCGACGCGAAGACCTGGCGCGGCTTGCCGGCGCAGCTGCTGCGCGGCGATGCGACGACGCTGCAGCGTTGGCCTCTGCCGGTGGTCGTCGAGACGCTGCAGAAGGTCTGTCATGACGCCCTGTCGATCGCCTGCGGTGCAGCGCCGCGGTACTTCCCGGATCGCAGCATCGTGCCCGGCGCCGATCCGGTCGCGCTTCTGCGCTGGTCGCGCGAGCTCGCTAGGCTCTCCGAGGAGGCCGAACATCCGTGGAGCCTCGATCTCGCGATCGAGAATCTGGTCGAGCAGAGCCGCGAAGCGTTGAAAACGCCGCGCTCGCCGAGCTGCGAAGGCAAGGGCTTGTCGCTAAACTCGGTTCGATGAGCACTGCTGCACGCGCCGCCCCGGCCGCCGTTCCTGCCGCCGCCGCAGCGAGCCGGCCGAGCGTCATCCAGCTCGTGTTCCGCGAGCGCGGAGCGCTCTACGCCGCCTACATGCCGATGTTCAGCGAGGGCGGCATCTTCGTGCCGACGACGCGCGACTACAAGCTGGGCGAGGACATCTATCTGCTGCTGTCGCTGCCCGACGATCCGCAGCGCTATCCAGTGGCAGGCAAGGTCGGCTGGATCACGCCCGCGAACGCCTCTGGCGGACGTACCCAGGGCGTCGGTGTGCGCTTTCCCACCGACGAGAAGAGTCGGGCCCTGCGGCAGCGCATCGAAGAGGCTCTCGGCACGTCGATCTCGTCGGTCAAGCCCACCCAGACCATCTGACGGTCCCGGCTCCGG
>JAYTHL010000077.1:0-1900 GCA_043732605.1 Rhizobacter sp.
GGCTTCATCCACGGCGTGATGAACACCGACAACATGACGATCTCGGGCGAGACCATCGACTACGGCCCGTGCGCCTTCGTCGAGGCCTACGACCCGGCGGCCGTCTTCAGCTCGATCGATCGCGGCGGACGCTACGCATTCGGCAACCAGCCGAACATCGCCCGCTGGAACCTCGCGCGGCTCGCCGAGTCGCTGCTGCCGCTCGTCGCCGACGACGTGGACGAGGCGACGACGCAGGTCATGCGCGTCCTCGACGCGTTCCCCGCGCGCTACCGGCATCACCTGCTCGCGGGCCAGCGCGCCAAGCTCGGCCTGCAGCGCGTCGACGGCGCCGACGATGCCGAAGACGCGCAGCTCGCGGACGACTGGCTCTCGTTGCTGCACGTCGGTCACGCCGACTTCACGCTCGCCTGGCGGCGTCTCGGCGATGCCGCGGCCGGCGACGACGCGCCGCTGCGGGCGGTCTTCTCGGCGGCCGGCTCACCCGCGAACGCGCCTGATGCATGGCTCGAGCGCTGGCGCGCGCGCTGCGCGCGCGAGGACGAGGGCGCGTCGCCTGGCGGCGCTGCCCCGGGCGCCGCGCGCGCGGAGCGCATGCGCCGCGTCAGCCCGTGGCTGATCCCGCGCAACCACCGCGTCGAGGAAGCGTTGGCGGCCGCGTCGGCCGACGACGACATCGGCCGGTTCGACGCGTTGCTCGCGGCGTTGCGCCATCCGTACGACGAGACGGCCGACAACGCCACCTACGCCGAGCCCGCGCCGGCCGACGTCACGGCCGGCTACCAGACGTTCTGCGGCACCTGACACGGCGCCGGCGTTGCCGGAGCTATTTCGCGCGTGCCGGCGCCGGCGCCGACGCCGCATCGAGCGGCCCCATCGATCCCGCAGCCGCACCGGCCCAGAGCCGGCGCAGCCGCTCCCGTTCGGCACGAAAGCGGGCGACGATGTCGGCCACGCCGCGATCCTGGCCGCGGAACGCGTCGGCCAGGCCGTCGAACGATCCGTCGTTGTCGCCGATCGCGCGGAGCAGCGCCGCCGGCATCGCCGCCGCGGCGTGGAACGCGGCCTCCGCGTCGAGCGGCTTGCGCTTGGCGGCCAGCTCGTCGTAGCGGCGCATCGTCAGCCGGATGTTGCGGATCACGCCGTCGAGCTCGGCCGCTTCGGCGCTTCGGTGCGACGCCTCGTCGGGAAAGCGCTTCAGCAGCTGCCGGTCCGCGCGCCGCGCGCTCTCGAGGGCGTCGGCGCCGTTCTTCTCGATGCGGGCCGCTTCGATGCCGGCAGCGGTCTCCGCCATCGACGGCGATCGCGCGTCGGCGCATTCGGTCTGGGACATCGTCACCTCGTGCGTCTTCGGATCGACGCACTTGTAGTAGGCCTTGGCGAGCGCCGGCCCGGCACCGGTCGCCAGGACGACGCCGGCGACGGCGCAGACGAACGAGGATCGCGTCATGTCCGGTCCGCGCGCGCCAGCGCCCGGTGCGCGTCGCTCATGGCCTGCCACTCCGGATGGCCGATGCGCGAGAGCTCGAAGCGGTCGCCGGTGCGGCAGTAGACCGACGGCGAGCCGAGCCGGCCGATCGGCTCGAAGCCATGGACGCGCAGGCGTGCGTCGACGAGGTGATCGGCGACGTGGAACATGACGACCTGGCCGATGAAGAGCGTGTTGGTGCCGAGCGGGATCGCCTGGTGCAGCGTGCATTCGAGGCTCACCAGCGCCTCGGCGAGGCGCGGCGACCCGACGCGCTCCGACGGCGCGGCGTGCACGCCGGCCGCGACCAGCTCGCTCTCGTCGGGCGGGAACTCCACCGCCGAGACGTTCATCGCGCCGAGCAATTCCGGGGTGACGAGGTTGACGACGAAGTCGCGGCCTGCCGCGATGTTGCGCGCCGTGTCCTTCGGC
>JAYTHL010000078.1:0-1898 GCA_043732605.1 Rhizobacter sp.
AGGGCTCGGTCCGCGTCGGCGGCGACAAGTTCGATGAAGCCATCATCAACTACATCCGCCGCAACTACGGCATGTTGATCGGCGAGCCCACTGCCGAGATGATCAAGAAGAGCATCGGCTCGGCTTTCCCGGGCTCCGAGGTCAAGGAGATCGAGGTCAAGGGCCGCAACCTCTCGGAAGGCGTTCCGCGCTCGTTCACGATCTCCTCGAACGAGATCCTCGAGGCGCTGACCGACCCGCTGAACCAGATCGTCTCGAGCGTGAAGAACGCGCTCGAGCAGACGCCGCCCGAGCTCGGCGCCGACATCGCCGAGCGCGGCATGATGCTCACCGGCGGCGGTGCGCTGCTGCGCGACCTCGACCGGCTGCTCGCCGAGGAAACCGGCCTGCCGGTGCTGGTCGGCGAAGACCCGCTCACGTGCGTCGTCCGCGGTTGCGGCATGGCGCTCGAGCGGATGGAACGCCTGGGATCGATCTTCACTTCAGAGTGAGATGAGGCCCCCACAGTCGCTGCGCTCCTTGCCCCCCGAGGGGGCGCGGCCGGCCCTGGGGCGGCCCGGCGCCCGGCCGGCGCGCATCGACAGCTAGCCTTCAACGCGTAGCAAGCCGCGACGATGGCGCTCGGCACTCTCGATCGCACGCCGCCGCCCTTCTTTCGCCAGGGCCCGTCGTCGCTGACGAAGCTTTCCTTCTGCTCCGCGCTTGCGGTGTTCCTGATGGCCGCCGACGTGCGCTTCAGCATCACCCAGCCGATCCGTGCGACGGTGGCGACGATGCTCTATCCGCTGCAGCGCGCGCTCCTCGTGCCGGTCGAGGCGCTCGCCGGCGGGCGCGGCTACGTCGGCGGCTTGACGCAGGCGCGCGAGGCGGAACAGACGGCGCGCAGCGAGCTCGCACGCCAGTCCGAACGCGCCCAGCGTGCCGACCAGCTCGCGCAGGAAAACATCCGGCTGCGCGCGCTGCTCGAGCTGCGACCGACGATCGCCGCGCGCTCGCAAGCGGCCGAGATCCTCTACGAGGCCGCCGATCCGTATTCGCGCAAGGTGATCATCGATCGCGGCAGCGTCAACAACGTCGTCCCCGGCTCGCCGGTGATCAACGAGTCGGGCGTGCTCGGCCAGGTGACGCGCGTCTATCTGCAGTCGTCGGAGGTGACGCTGCTCACCGACCGCGACGCCGCGATTCCGGTGCTCAACAGCCGCACGCAGGTGCGCAGTGCCGCGTTCGGCGGCGCGAGCGGCGGCTCGGGCCTGCTCGAGATGCGCTTCATGGCCGGCAACGCCGACGTCCAGGCCGGCGACCTGCTCACGACCTCGGGCGTCGACGGCGTCTACCCGCCGGGGCTGAAGGTGGCGCGCGTCGCCAAGGTCGATCGCAAGGCCGACTCCGGCTTCGCGCGCATCGTCCTCGCGCCGGAAGCGCTGCCCGACGGCGTGCGCCACGTCCTCGTGCTCGAGCCGACCGGCGTCCAGATGCCGCCCCGGCCGCAGGCCGCGGCCTCCGCGAGCGCGTCGGCGAGCAAGCCGACGGGAAAGAAGGGGGCGCGCAAATGATCATGCCGCGCCGCAACGACCAGCTGCTGCTGCCGGTCAGCCCGCTCTTCGTCTGGACCTCGCTCGTCGTCGCCTTCCTGCTCAACGTCGTGCCGCTCGGCCGGGTGCCGGCGATGCCCGACTTCCTGGCGCTCGTGCTCGTGTTCTGGAACGTGCACCAGTCGCGCCGTGTCGGCGTCGGCATCGCCTTCGCGTTCGGCTTGCTGATGGACGTGCACAGCGGCGCCGTGCTCGGCCAGCACGCGCTCGCCTACACGCTGCTCAGCTTCTTCGCGGTGACGATCCACCGGCGCCTGCTCTGGTTCACGGTGCCGTCGCAGGCGGTGCAGATCCTGCCGCTCTTTC
>JAYTHL010000079.1:0-6550 GCA_043732605.1 Rhizobacter sp.
GCGCGAAGCGGCTCCGCAAGAACGTGCCGCTGATCGTCGGCAATCTCGGTCCGGCGACCTTCGGCGCCGACGACAACGCGCTGACGCTGATCGACGAGCGCGGCGTACGCGAGCTCGCGCGCGCCGGCAAGCTCGCGCTCGCGCGCCAGCTTGTCACCGAGATCGCGGCGCGGATCGCCGCCACGCCGCCACGGACGACGCGATGACGCCGGTCGACGTCCGCATCCTCGATCCGCGCATGGCCGATCGCCTGCCGGCCTATGCGACCGCCGGCAGCGCCGGCCTCGACCTGCGCGCCTGCCTCGACGCGCCGCTCGTCCTGCGTCCCGGCGAAGCGCAGCTCGTGCCGACCGGCCTCGCGATCCACATCGGCGATCCGGGCTTCGCGGCGATCGTCTTGCCGCGGTCTGGCCTCGGCCACAAGCACGGCATCGTCCTCGGCAACCTCGTCGGCCTGATCGACTCCGACTACCAGGGGCCGCTCATGGTGAGCGTGTGGAACCGCGGCAGCGAGCCGTTCACGATCGAGCCGTTCGAGCGCGTCGCCCAACTGGTCATCGTGCCGGTCGCGCAGGCCGAGTTCCGCATCGTCGAGAGCTTCGATGCCAGCGAGCGCGGCGGCGGCGGTTTCGGCTCGACCGGCCGCGCCTGAGGAGCGGCGCGAGCATGCGATCGCCGCCGGCCGAGGAGGCCGCGGTGTCGTCGGCGTCGGCGTCGGCATCGACCGCGCCGACCGGGACCGAGGCCACGGTCACGACGACAACTGCCTCGGCGACGTCGCCTGCCGTCTCCGCGGATCCCGCGCCGTCGTTCGACAGGGCGCGCTTTCGCCGCCTCTTTGTCGCCGTCATGGTGCCGATGTTTCTCGCGGCCGTCGACCAGACGCTGCTCGCGACCGCGACGCCGGTGATCAGCCGCGAGCTCGGCGGCCTGCGCGACACCTCGTGGCTCGCGGTCGCCTATCTGCTCGCGTCGGTGATCATGGTGCCGCTCTACGGCCGGCTCGGCGATCGCTTCGGCCGGCGCCGCGTGCTCTCGTACGCGATCGTCGCGTTCGGCGTCGGCTCGCTCGCCTGCGGCCTCGCGCCGACGCTCGGCCTGCTCGTTGCCGCGCGCGTGCTGCAAGGCCTCGGCGGCGGCGGCCTGATGACGCTGTCGCAGGCGCTGATCGGCGAGGTGGTCGCGCCGCGCCTGCGCGCCCGCAACCAGAGCTACTTCGCGATCATCTTCACGCTCGCCAGCGTCGGTGGCCCGGTGATCGGCGGCCTCGTCGTCCACCACGCGAGCTGGCGCTGGCTCTTTCTCGTCAACCTGCCGCTCTGCGCGGTCGCTGTCTGGCGACTGCGCACGATGATCGGCGACGACCGGCTCCATGCCGCGCGCGGCAAGCCCGATCCGCTCGGCATCCTGCTGTTCGCGCTGACCGCGTCGACGGCGCTGATCTGGCTCTCGTCCGCCGGCGATCGCTTCGACTGGACCTCGGCGACGAGCGCGGCGCTGGTCGCCGCAGCCATCGTCTTCGGCGTCGCGCTGGTGCGCGTCGAGCGCGCCGCCGAGCGGCCGTTCCTGCCACTCGAGCTGCTCGCGCTGCCTGCGGTGCGCTACGCCGTGCTCACCGTCGTCGCGTTCGCGTCGGCGATGTTCGCGATGATCTTCTACCTGCCGGTCTACCTGCAGCTCGCCTTGCACTCGAACCCGGCCGAATCGGGAATGCTGCTCCTGCCGCTGACGGCCGGCATCGTCGGCGGCGCCGCGCTCACCGGCCGGATCATCGTCTTGACCGGGCGCCCGACCGCGATTCCCGGCCTTGGCCTGCTGCTCGCGTCGGCGTCGCTGTTCGGCCTGGCGTGGCTGCCGGCCGACCGGCCGATCCTGATAGCGCTCGAGATCACGACCGGCCTGGGCCTCGGCTCGGTGATGTCGGTGATGCAGATCGTCACCCAGACCGCGGCCGGCTCCGCCCGCCTCGGCGCCGCCGCCTCGACGATCGCGCTGGCCCGCACGCTCGGCTCGTCGATCGGCGCGTCGGCTTTCGGTGCATTGATCTATGGCCTGATCGGCGGCGCGCCGGTGCTGACCGGCGCACGCTCCGCCGCAGACGACGCGCGGGTCGGCCACGCCTTCGAGTTCGCCTTCCTCGCCGCCGCCGTCCTCTGCCTCGCGGCGGCCTGGGCGGCGAGCCGGGTGCCGACCCTGCGCTTCGACAGCGAGAACGCCGTCACGCCTCCTTCGGTCGGATGAGCGCCATGGCGTCCGGCCGAGGCATCACAATCGCGGGCGCATGAAAAAGCCCGTCCTCGTCTCGATCGCCGCAGCGGTCCTGATCGCCGCCGGCGTCGGCTATCTGCTGATGCGCCAGGGCGGCGGCAACACGCTGGCCGCGGCCGGCGCGCCGGCGTCGTCGGCTTCGGGCGCGGGCAGTGGCGGGCCGCCGATCAGCGTCACGACGGTCACGGTGCAGAAGCGCGACGTCGACGTGATGCTCGATGCGACCGGCACGGTCTCGTCGCTCAACAGCGTCGACGTGCGGCCGCAGGTCGCGAGCGTGATCACCAAGGTGCAGATCAAGGAAGGCCAGTTCGTCAACGCAGGCCAGCCGCTCTTCGCCCTCGACGCGCGCAACGACGAGGTCAACGTCGTCAAGGCGAGGGCGCAGCTCGCCAAGGACCAGGCGGCGCTGGCAGACGCCGAGCGCCAGCTCGCGCGCAGCCAGGACCTGTTCAAGCAGAACTTCATCTCGCAGGGCGCGGTCGACACGACGCAGACGCTGGTCGAGTCGCAGCGTGCGGTGGTCGCGGCCGACAAGGCGGCGATCGACTCGGCGCAGGTGGGCCTCTCGTACATGCGCATCGTCGCTCCGGCCGCGGGCCGCGCCGGCGCGATCAACGTCTTCGCCGGCAGCACCGTGCAGCCGACGGGCAACGCGCTGGTCACCATCACCCAGCTCGATCCGATCGCGGTCGCGTTCAGCCTGCCGCAGAGGAACCTCGGCGACGCGCTCACGACGCTGCGCGCCGGCGGCGGCAAGGTGACGGCGGTGCTGCCGGAGAACGGCGGCTCGGTCGTCGGCAAGCTCCTGTTCGTCGACAACACGGTCGACGCGGCGTCGGGTACGGTGCGCGTCAAGGCCGAGTTCGCCAACAAGGACGAGCGGCTCTGGCCCGGCGCGTTCGTCGCCATCCGCCTCGCCGTGCAGACGCTGAAGGGCTCGAGCGTGATTCCGCAGGCGGCCGTGATTGCGTCGCCGCGCGGCAAGATCGTCTACGTCGTCGATGCGGGCGCCAAGGCGACGGCGCGTCCGGTCGAGGTGGTCTATGCGAGCGGTGAGGACGCTGTCGTCACCGGCGTCAAGGCGGGCGAGAAGATCGTCCTCGACGGGCGCCAGAACCTGCGTCCGGGCGCGAACGTCGTCGAGCGCGCGGCAAGCGATGGAGCGCGTGGCCGACGTGCGGGCGGCGCGGCTTCCGGCGCCGACCCGGCTGCCCCCGGCTCGACCTCGCCCGCAGCCGCATCCGGTTCGGCGACCGTTGCCCGCGGCAACGCCGCCTAGCGTGCCAGCGGCTCGCACGGAGACGATGCGATGAACCTGTCCGAGCTCTTCATCCGCCGCCCGGTGCTGACCGTGCTGCTCAACGCGGCGATCGTTGTCGCCGGAGCGATCGCGTTCAACAAGATTCCGGTCGCGGCGCTGCCGAGCTACAACACGCCGGTCATCAACGTCTCGGCGCAACTGCCCGGCGCGAGCCCGGAGACGATGGCCACCTCGGTCGCGCTGCAGCTCGAGAAGCAGTTCCAGACGATCCCCGGTCTCGCGGTCATCAGCTCGAGCAACACGCTCGGCGTGACCTCGGTGACGCTCGAGTTCGACCAGGGCCGCGACATCGACGCCGCCTCGGTCGACGTGCAGGCGGCGCTGCTGCGCGCGGCGCGCCAGGTGCCGGTCGAGATGACGGTGCCGCCGGCGTATCGCAAGGTCAATCCGGCCGACGCGCCGGTACTGCTGCTGGCGCTGACCTCGCCGTCGATCGCTCTCTCCGACCTCAACGACTTCGCCGAGCATCTGATCTCGCCGACGCTGTCGACGCTCGACGGTGTCGCCCAGGTGAACGTCTACGGCCAGAAGCGCTTCGCGGTGCGGGTGCGTGTGCAGCCGGAGGCGCTCGCGGCGCGCAACATCAGCCTCGACGAGCTGACCAAGGCGCTCGCCGGCGCCAACGCCAACACGCCTGTCGGCACGCTCGAAGGGCCGGCGCAGACGCTGACCCTGCAAGCCAACAAGCAACTGCGCAACGCGGCCGATTTCGCCGAGGTGATCGTCATCAGCAAGGGCGGCAACACGGTGCGCCTGAAGGACGTCGCCGTCGTCGAGGACAGCTACGAGACGGTGAAGACCGCCGCGACCTTCAACGGCGAGAACTCGATCATCCTGGCGGTCCTGCGCCAGCCGGACGCCAACACCGTCAAGGTCGTCGACTCGGTGCGCGCGGTGCTCGGCAACCTGCAGTCGCAGCTGCCGCAGTCGGTGCGGATCAACGCCGTCAACGATCGCTCGGTCTCGATCCGCGACGCGCTCCACGACGTGACGCTGACGATGGTGGGAACGATCGCTCTCGTCGTCCTGGTGATCTTCCTGTTCCTGCGCCGCTTCGTCGCGACCGCGATCCCGACGCTGTCGCTGCCGGTCTCGCTGGTCGGCGCGGTATCGCTGCTCTGGGCCTTCGGCTACACCATCGACAACATCTCGCTGCTGGGCCTGACGCTGGCCGTCGGCCTCGTCGTCGACGACGCGATCGTGATGCTCGAGAACATCATGCGCCACGTCGAGAACGGCGAAGAGCCGTTCCAGGCGGCGCTGCGCGGCTCGCGCGAGGTCGGCTTCACGATCATCTCGATCTCCAGCTCGCTGGTCGCGGTCTTCATCCCGATCTTCTTCATGCCGGGCGTCATCGGCCTGCTGTTCCACGAGTTCGCGGTCATCGTCGCGCTCGCCATCGTCGCCTCGGCGTTCGTGTCGCTGACGCTGGTGCCGATGCTCGCCAGCCGCTTCCTGAGCGACGAGGCGCACAAGAAGCCGCCGGGAGCGCTCGTACGCTCGTTCGAGCGCGGCTTCGACTGGCTGCTCGCCGGCTACACGCGTACTCTCGACATCGCGCTGCGCCACCGCGTCTTCGTTCTCTTCATCGCCCTGCTGACGTTCGTGGCGACGGCCTGGCTCTTCGTCACGATCCCCAAGGGCTTCTTCCCCGAGGAGGACATCGGCCAGATCAGCATCTCGACCGAGGCCGCCGAGGACGTCTCCTTCCCGGCGATGGTTCGGTTGCAGGCGCGCGTCGCCGAGCTGCTGCGCAACGATCCGGCGGTGGCGACGGTCAACTCGTTCAACGGCGCCGGCGGGGCGGGGGGCTCTCAGAACGTCGGCCGCATGTTCATCAACCTGAAGCCGCGCGGCGATCGTCCGCCGATGAAGCAGGTCGTCGAAAGCCTGCGCAAGAAGCTGCGCGAGGTGCCGGGCATCAGCGTCTACATGCGGCCGATCCAGAACCTGCAGCTCGGCGGCCGCCCGAGCAAAGCGCAGTACCAGTACATCCTGCAGAGCGTGCAGGCCGGCGAGCTCAACGACTGGGCGCTGAAGCTGCAGGAGCCGATGCGCGCCGACCCGATGTTCCGCGACGTCACCAGCGATTCGCAGCTGAAGGGTCTGCAGGCTTCGCTGAAGATCGACCGCGACCGCGCCAATACGCTCGGCGTGTCGATCGACGGCATCCGCTCGGCGCTCTACAGCGCGTTCGGCGAGCGCCAGATCTCGACGATCTACACCGCGGTCGACAGCTACCAGGTGATCATGGAAGTCGCGCCCGGCGCCAAGCAGGACGAGGGCGCGCTCAACAATATCTACGTGCGTTCGAGCACTGGCGCGCTGGTGCCGATCTCGAGCTTCGCGACCGTCGAGCGCTCGGTCGGGCCGACCGCGATCAACCACGTCGGCCAGCTCCAGGCGGTGACGGTGTCGTTCAACCTCGCGCCGGGCACGGCGCTCGGCGACGCCACCGCGAAGATCGAGAAGTACCGCGAGCAGCTCAGCCTGCCGAGCTCGATCATCACGGCCTACGGCGGCGACGCCGCGGTGTTCAAGAGCTCGCAGGGCAGCCAGGCGATCCTGATCGTGTCGGCGCTGCTCGTGATCTACGTGCTGCTCGGCGTGCTCTACGAGAGCTACGTCCATCCGCTGACGATCCTGGCCGGCCTGCCGTCTGCGGCGGTCGGCGCGCTGCTGACGCTCAAGCTCTTCGACCAGGACCTGACGCTGATCGCGACGATCGGCATCCTGCTTCTCATCGGTATCGTCAAGAAGAACGCGATCATGATGATCGACTTTGCCCTCGACGCTCAGCGCGCCCGGGGAATGACGTCGCACGACGCCATCCGCGAGGCCTGTGTCCTGCGCTTCCGGCCGATCATGATGACTACGCTGGCCGCGTTGATGGGCGCCTTGCCGATTGCGCTGGGTTTGGGCGCGGGCGCCGAGTTGCGCCAACCCCTGGGCTTGGCC
>JAYTHL010000080.1:0-1884 GCA_043732605.1 Rhizobacter sp.
GCCAGCGCGAGCGCCGTGCTCGCCGCCGACGGCCCGGCCACCCGCGCGCCCGCGTTCGCCAAGATGGCCCCGACGGCACGCTCACGTCGTGCAAACCGATCAGCGACGACGACCTCGCCGCTTTCCTGGCGGACTGCCTCGACGACCCGGGCCTGGGCAACCGCATCCTGCCGATCGGCGGCCCGGGCGAAGCGATCACGCCGCGCGAGCAAGGCGAGCGGCTGTTCGCGCTGCTCGGCCGGCCGGCGCGCTTTCGCCACGTGCCGGTCGCGCTGCTCGACGGCATCTCCGGTGCGCTCGGCGTCGCCGCACGGATCGTGCCGGCGCTCGCGGCGAAGGCCGAGCCGGCACGCATCGGCCGCGACCACGCGACCGAATCGATGCTCGTCTCGATCCCGCGACCGGACGCTACGACGCGCGTCAGCGACGCCCTCGACCGGCAACGAGACAGTGTTCGACGACGACGCCAGAGTCGTGCGCGGCGAGGCTGCCGCCGAGCGCGGCGACCACGAGGTGTCCGGATGCGGCCCGTGTCAGATCGCCGGCTCCCGACGCGACCACTGCGCTCAGGGCCACCGGCCCCTAGACACCGCGCGGCGGGGACTTTGGTTAAGCTGTTCCGTCCCCAGATTCGAGCCCACGGAACCCGATAGGAGAGTGACATGCCCGAGTATCGAAAGACCCCCGAAGCAGTCGCCGCGCTGACCCGCGAGCAGTACCGCATCACTCAGCAAAGCGGCACCGAAGCGCCCGGCACGGGCGAGCTGCTCGACAACGAGGAGCCCGGCATCTACGTCGACATCGTCTCGGGCGAGCCGCTGTTCGCGTCGTCCGACAAGTTCGAGTCGCACTGCGGCTGGCCGAGCTTCACCAAGGCGATCGCGCCGATCCACGTCAACGAGCTGAAGGACGCGTCGCACGGCATGGTTCGCACGGAAGTGCGCTCGACCGGCGCCGACAGCCACCTCGGCCACGTCTTCGAGGACGGCCCGCGCGACCGCGGCGGCCTGCGCTACTGCATCAACTCCGCCTCGCTGCGCTTCGTCCACCGCGACGACATGCAGACCGAAGGCTACGGCGACTATCTCGATCAAGTGAAGGACGTGAAATGACGCAAGAACGTGCTGTGCTGGCGGGCGGCTGCTTCTGGGGCATGCAGGACCTGATCAGGAAAATGC
This sequence comes from Rhizobacter sp., assembly GCA_043732605.1. Lineage (GTDB taxonomy): Bacteria > Pseudomonadota > Gammaproteobacteria > Burkholderiales > Burkholderiaceae_C > Schlegelella_A. The sequence continues at coordinate 1,179 of JAYTHL010000080.1, forward strand.
CGGGAGTGATCTCGACCCGCGTCGGCTATTCGGGCGGCGACGTGCCGAACGCGACCTACCGCAACCACGGAACGCACGCCGAGGCGATCGAGGTGGTCTTCGATCCGACGAAGATGAGCTACAGGAAGCTCCTCGAGTTCTTCTTCCAGGTCCACGATCCGTCGACGAAGAACCGCCAGGGCAACGACCGCGGCGTCAGCTACCGCTCGGCGATCTACACCACGAGCGACGAGCAGAAGCGGGTCGCCGACGACACGATCGCCGACGTCGATGCCTCGGGCCTGTGGCCGGGAAAGGTGGTCACCGAGGTCGAGCCCGCGGGCGCGTTCTGGCAAGCTGAGCCGGAGCACCAGGACTATCTGGAGCGCATCCCGAACGGCTACACCTGCCACTGGGTGCGGCCGGACTGGAAGCTGCCTGTACGCAGCGCGTCGACCGCGAAGACGGCCTGACGATCGCGGCGCCCGCACCTAGGCCGGGAGCGCCCGGGCCAGGGCGTCGATCTCCCGCCTGAGCGCCGATCCAGGCCCCGTCCCGATCGATGCCGCCGAGGCTTCGGCTTCGGCCAGCGTCGCCCGCGCGGCGTCGAGGAGGCCGTCGGCCGCCTCGGTCCGCCCGCGCACGCACAGCAGCTTCGCGATCTCCAGCGTGTCGCCGGCAGCACGCAGGAGCGCTTCACCGCGGATCAACGCATCGCGCGCCTCGT
>JAYTHL010000081.1:0-18517 GCA_043732605.1 Rhizobacter sp.
TACGCGCAGGTCGTTCACTTCGTGCAGCGGATGCGCTCGCTCGATCTCTTCAAGGCGCCGGGCATCGCCGAGACCATCGACTGGACCAACGCGCTGGTCGCGCTCAACGCGATCAGTCTCGCGCCCGACAACGTGCGCGACACGCTCGGCGTGCTCCTCAAGCACCGCGACGACATCGCCAAGATGCAGGGCGGCGACATCGCCAAGCTGCTCGCCGAGCTGCAAGCGACGGTTCACGGCTAGCCGTTGCGGCAGATGCTTGCCGACAACGTCGTCCACTTCGCGCGCATCCTGCGCCACGCCGGCGTGCCCGTCGGGCCCGACCGCGTCCTCGCCGCGCTCGAGGCGATCGAGGCCGTGGGGCTGGGCAGGCGTGACGACGTCCATGCCGCGCTGTCGGCGGTGATGCTCGACCGGCACGAGCAGCAGTCGCTCTTCGACGATGCCTTCGCCGCGTTCTGGCGCGACCCCAAGCTGCTCGAGCGGATGATGGCCGAGATGCTGCCGAAGATCAGCGGCCGCGGCGATCGCGAGACCAAGCCGCGTTCGCATCGACTGGCGGACGCGCTCGCGCCGTCGCCGATCGCGGACGCCGCCCGCCCGCGCGACAAGCCCGGCGAGGAGATCGAGTTCGAGACCAGCTTCACCTTTTCCGACCGCGAGCGCCTGCAGAGCGCCGACTTCGAATCGATGACCGCGGCCGAGTTCGAGCTCGCGCAGCGCCTCGCCGAGGAAGTGCCGCTGCCGTTCGCGCCGGTGCGGCGGCGCCGCCACGCCGCGAGCGCGCGCGGCCGCATCGACCTGCGCGCGACCATGCTCGCGATGGCGCGCCAGCCGTCGACGCTCGTGCCGCGCTTCAGCCAGCCGCGCACCGAGTTGCCGACGATCGTCGTCCTGCTCGACATCTCCGGCTCGATGGACCGTTACGCGCGCCTGATGCTGCACTACGTGCACGGCCTGACGCGGCGCTACCTCAAGGTCCACACGCTGACCTTCGGCACGCGCCTGACCAACATCACGCGCGCGCTGCGCCACCGCGATCCCGACCTCGCGCTCGCGCTCGCCAGCGCCCAGGTCGAGGACTGGAAAGGCGGCACGCGGATCGCGTCGTGCCTCGACGACTTCAACCGCCACTGGGCGCGGCGCCTGCTCGGCGGCAACGCCGCGCTGCTGCTCGTCACCGACGGCCTCGACCGCGACGAGCAGGGCGAGCTCACGCGCGCGGCGACGCAGCTGCGCCTCTTCGCGCGCGAGATCGTCTGGCTCAATCCGCTGCTGCGCTTCGATCGCTTCGAGCCGCGCGCCGGCGGCGTGCGTGCGCTGCTGCCGCACGTCGACCGCTTCCTGCCGGTCCACAACCTGACGAGCCTCGCCGACCTCGCGGTCGCCTTGCGCGAGCGACCGCAGCCGCGCGGGCGCAGGTAGGAGAATGCGGTCATGGAACTCACCGGTGAACGACTCATCCCGGCCAGCGTCGACACGACCTGGGCCGCGCTCAACGATCCCGACACGCTGAAGACCTGCATCGCCGGCTGCGAGTCGCTCGAGCGCGTCGGCGACGACGGCTTCGCCGCGGTCGTCGCGATGAGGATCGGCCCGGTCAGCGCCCGCTTCAAGGGCAACCTGAAGATGACCAACGTCGTCGCGCCCGCGAGCTACACGATCAACTTCGACGGCTCGGGCGGCGTCGCCGGCTTCGGCAAGGGCTCGGCCGACGTCGCCTTGACGGCCGTCGAGCCGCTGGTGACCAGGCTCGCCTACACGGCGCGTGCGACCGTCGGCGGCAAGATGGCGCAGATCGGCTCGCGCCTGATCGACGCGACCGCGTCGAAGATCGCCGAGGACTTCTTCCGCGCGTTCGAGGCGACGTTGCAGGCGAGGGCGCCTGCCGGTGCCGCTGCGGCGCCGGTCGTCGTGGCGCCGCGCGTGCGCGAGCCGGCAGGGACGATCGGCTGGGTGCTGGCGGCGATCGTCGTCGCCGTCACGCTCTACTTCGTCTCGCGCTGAGCGATCGCGCGCCCGCCTATCGCTTCATGTGCTGTGGCAGGAAGGTCGCCATCTGCGGGAACGCGTAGAGGATCACGACCATGAACACCATCAGCAGGAAGAACGGGAATGCAGCCTTGGCGATCGTGCCGATCGGCCGCTTGGTCATACCCTGGAGCACGAACAGGTTGAAGCCGACGGGAGGCGTCACCTGCGCCATCTCGACGACGATGACGATGAAGATGCCGAACCAGAGCGTGTCGATGCCGGCCTTCTGCACCGTCGGCATGATCACGCCCATGGTCAGCACGACCATCGAGATGCCGTCGAGGAAGCAGCCGAGGACGACGTAGAACGCGGTGAGCGCGAGGATGAGCGCGAACTTGCTCAGCCCCAGCGTGGCGATCCACTCGGCGAGGTGGCGCGGCAGGCCGATGTAGCCCATGCTGAGCGTGAGGAACGCGGCGCCGGCGAGGATCAGGGCGATCATGCAGTAGAGGCGAGTGCCGCCCATCAGCGATTCCTTGAACGTCTGCCAGTTCATCGAGCCCTGCGCGGTGGAGATGACGAGCGAGCCGAGGACGCCGATGCCCGCGGCCTCGGTGGCCGTCGCGATGCCGGCGTAGATCGAGCCGAGCACGGCGATGATCAGGATCACGACCGGAATCAGGCTGCGCGACTCGCCGAGCTTCTCGGCGAAGGTCATCGGTGCATCGGGCGGCGGGATCTGGTCCTTGTGGAGGATCGACCAGCCTGCGATGTAGAGCGAGAAGATTCCCGCCAGGACGATGCCCGGAATCACGCCGCCGATGAAGAGCTGCGAGATCGAGACGTCGGCAGTGACGCCGTAGACGATCATGATGATCGAGGGCGGGATGAGCAGGCCGAGCGTGCCCGCGCCGGCCAGCGAGCCGAGCGCCATCATGTCGGGGTAGCCGCGCTTGGCGAGCTCGGGCAGGCTCATCTTGCCGATCGTCGCGCAAGTCGCCGCGCTCGAGCCCGACACGGCGGCGAAGATCGCGCAGCCGACGACGTTGGTGTGGAGCAGCCGGCCGGGCAGGAGCTGCATCCATGGCGCCAGGCCCTTGAACATGTCCTGGCTCAGCCGCGTGCGAAAGAGGATCTCGCCCATCCAGATGAAGAGCGGCAGGGCGGTGAGCGTCCAGCTCGAGGACGAGCCCCAGATCGTGACCGCCATCGCGTCGCCCGCCGGCCGCGAGCTGAACATCTGCATGCCGATCCACGCCACGCCCGAGAGCGTGAGGCCGATCCAGACGCCGCTCGCGAGGATGAGGAACAGCGAGACGATGAGCAGGGCGGTGATCGCGAAGTCGCTCATGGCTCTACTCGTTGCGCGACGCTTCGTCGCTCACCAGCACGACGCGCTCGCCGCGGATCTCGAGCACCAGCTCGTCCAGGAAGGCAATGGCCAGCACGACCGCGCCGAGCGCCATCGAGATCTGCGGCAGCCAGAGCGGCGTGGCGTCGTTGCTCGTCGAGATGTCGTGAAAGGTGTACGACTGCCACGCCAGCCTGCAGCTGTAGCCCGCCATGAGGATGGCCAGCATCGTCGCCGCGAACAGCGCCCAGATCTCGAGCGCGTGCTTGCCCTTGTCTCTCAGCGAGCCGAGCAGCAGGGTGACGCGGATGTGCTCGCCGCGCTTCAACGTATGCGCCATCGCGAGGAAGCCGGCGCCGGCCATCATGTAGCCGGCATAGGCGTCGATGCCGCCGATGTTGAAGCCGACCTGGCGCGAGATGACCGAGAGCATCACCATCACGAGCAGCAGCACCATCGCGACCGCGCCGAGCGCGGCGGTGCCGTCGTAGAGGGCGTCGAGGGCGCGGCCGAGCGGGCCGCGCGCAGGCGCGAGTTGCGAGACCATCGGCGCGACCCGCGCCTACATCTTCTTGAAGGAATCGACCACCGTCTTGCCTTCGGCGCCCGACTTGTCGAGCCACTCCTTCAGCATCGTTTCGCCAACCTTGGCCATGTCGGCCTTCAGCTGCGGCGACGGCGGCAGGATCTGCATGCCGTTCTTCTTGAGCAGGTCGAGGTACTCGCCGTTCTTCTGCTGCGAGAGGGCCCAGCCGCGCGTCTCGGCATCGGCGCCGGCCTTCATCACGGCGGCCTGGGTCGGCTTGTCGAGCGCATCGAAGGCGGCCTTGTTGACCAGCACCGCGTTCTTCGGCAGCCATGCCTGGGTGTCGTACCAGTACTTGATGTGCTCGTATGTCTTGGTGTCGTAGCCGGTCGAGCCCGACGACATGTAGCTCTCGATCACGCCCGTGGCCATCGCCTGCGACAGCTCGGCCGCCTGCACGGTCACCGGCTGCGCGCCGACGAGCTCGGCGATGCGCGCCGTGGCCGGGCTGTAGGCGCGCCACTTCACGCCCTTCAGGTCGGCGGCCGACGCGATCGGCTTGTTGACGTAGATGCCTTGCGGCGGCCACGGCACCGTGTAGAGCAGCATCATTCCCTGCTCGGCGAGCTTGGCCTGCATCACCGGCCTGCTCGCGGTGTCGAGCTTCTTCGCGGAGGCATAGCTGTCGGCCAGGAAGGGCAGGCCGTCGACGCCGTAGATCGGCCACTCGTTCGAGTAGGCGGTGAGCAGGATCTCGCCGATCTGCGCCTGGCCGCCCTGGACGGCGCGCTTGATCTCGTTGGCCTTGAACAGCGACGCGTTGGCGTGCAACGTGATCTTCAGCTTGCCGCCGGTCGCCTTGTCGACGTCGTTGGCGAACTGCTGCAGGTTCTCGGTGTGGAAGTTGGTCGCCGGATAGGCGGCCGGCAGGTCCCACTTGGTCTGCGCGCCGGCAGTGGCGGCGAAGGCGACGAGCGCCGTCGCCGACAGGCGGGCGAGCAGCGAACGGGGGCGGGCGACTGGCTTCATGAACACTCCCGGGAACGGTTGGATGACGATGCGAAAAGCATAGAGCGTGCCTTTGCAGCCGGACATCCGTTGTTGCCCGACCGCTTGCAGTCTAGAAAGATTGCAGATAAATTGTCAATAAGTTTCCAACGTTTCGACAAAGACACGATGCCGGCGAAGTCCGTCGCTTCCGTTCCCCGTCCCCTGCCACGCAAGGCCCGGGCCGCCGGCATCGTCTCGTCCTCGCATCTCGTCTCGGCCAAGAGCGTCGAGCTGTCGGAGCTCGAGTTCGGGCTCATCGTCGCGTGGAACGCGTTCTCGCGCTGGGCCGTCCGCTGCATGTCGGCGGCCGGCTGCCCCGATCTCACGATCATGGAGGTGCTCGTGCTGCACCACATCTGCCACCGCGCCCGCAACAAGAAGGTCGGCGACATCTGCTTCGTCCTCAACGTGGAAGACACGCACATCGTCGCGTACTCGCTGAAGAAGCTGGTGAGCGCCGATCTCGCGCAGGCCAACAAGGTCGGCAAGGAAGTCTTCTACAGCCCGACACCGAACGGCGAGAGCGCCGTCGCCCGATACCGCGAGGTGCGCGAGGCCTGCCTCATCGCCAACCTCGACGCCGAGCGCAACGCCGACATCGGCGAAAGCGCGAGGCTGCTGCGCACGATGTCGGGCCTGTACGACCAGGCGGCGCGCGCGGCGACGTCCCTGTGAGCGCGGCGCTCGGCATCCTCATGCTCGACACGCGGTTCCCGCGCCCGCCCGGCGACATCGGCAACCCGCGCACATTCGCGTTCCCAGTGCGCTATCGCACGGTGCGGGGCGCTTCGCCGCGGCGCGTCGTCGTCGAGCGCGATCTGTCGCTGCTCGCGCCGTTCATCGACGCCGTGCGCGCACTGGAGGCTGAAGGTGCGACGGCGATCACGACGAGCTGCGGCTTCCTCGCGTTGTTCCAGCACGAGCTGGCCGCCGCTGTGCGCGTGCCCGTGTGGACCTCGAGCCTTCTGCTGATCGCCGGCATCGACGCGCGCCTGGGCCACGGTCGCCGCGCCGGCATCGTCAGCATGGACGCCTCATCGCTCACCGCAGACCACCTGAGTGCCGTCGGCGCCCCGGTCGACACGCCCATCGAAGGCCTCGCCCTCGACTCGGCGTTTCGCGCGACGCTGCTCGACGATCACGCCGAACTCGACGTCGAGGAAGCATCGCGCGCGACGGTCGACGCGGCCTTGCGCCTGATCGCGCGCCGGCCCGACGTTGCCGAGATCGTCCTCGAGTGCACCAACCTGCCGCCGTACGCGGACGCGGTGCGTGCGGTGACCGGATTGCCGGTGCACGACATCACGACGCTGATCGCCGAGCGCTTCGCCGCAGCGTCGACGCAGAATCGCGCATGAGCACCGAGCCCTCGCGTCGCTGGCAGTTCTGGATCGATCGCGGCGGCACGTTCACCGACATCGTCGGCAAGCGCCCCGACGGCGGTTTGCAGACGCTCAAGCTGCTCTCCGACAACCCGGAGCAGTACCCCGACGCCGCCGTCGCCGGCATTCGCAAGCTGCTCGGCCTCATGCCCGGCGAACCGGTGACGCCCGACCGCGTCGAGTCGGTGAAGATGGGAACGACGGTCGCGACCAACGCGCTTCTGGAGCGCAAGGGCGAGCCGACGCTGCTCGTCACGACGCGCGGCTTTCGCGACGCGTTGCGCATCGCCTATCAGGATCGGCCGAAGCTCTTCGAGCGTCGCATCGTGTTGCCCGAGCTGCTCTATTCGCGTGTCATCGAGGCCGACGAGCGCGTCGGCGCCGATGGCGAGATGCTGACGGTGCTGGACGAGCGCAAGCTCGACGCCGATCTGCGCGCCGCCTTCGATGCCGGCCTGACGAGCGTCGCCATCGTCTTCATGCACGGCTGGCGCTTCTCCGCGCACGAACTCGCCGCCGAGCGCATCGCGCGCGCGATCGGCTTCTCGCAGGTCAGCGTCTCGCATCGCGTCAGCCCCTTGATGAAGCTCGTCGGCCGCGGCGACACGACGGTCGTCGATGCGTACCTCTCGCCGATCCTGCGCCGCTACGTCGACGACGTCTCCGCCGAGATGCCGGGCGTCGAGCTCTACTTCATGCAGTCGTCGGGCGGCCTCGCGCGCGCCGATGCGTTTCAGGGCAAGGACGCGATCCTCTCGGGGCCGGCGGGCGGCATCGTCGGCATGGTGCGGACCGCGGAGCTTGGGCTCGAAGACGCCGCCCGCGAGGGTCCGGCCGGGCGCCGGGCCGCGCCGAGCCCGGCCGCGCCCCCTCGGGGGGCAGCGACCGAAGGGAGCGTGGGGGCTCCATTGCGCATCATCGGCTTCGACATGGGCGGCACGTCGACCGACGTCAGCCACTACGCGGGCGAGTTCGAGCGCGCGTTCGAGACCAAGGTTGCCGGCGTGCGCGTGCGCGCGCCGATGATGGCGATCCACACGGTCGCAGCGGGCGGCGGATCGATCCTCGCATTCGACGGCGCGCGCTTTCGGGTCGGGCCGCAGAGTGCTGGCGCGAATCCCGGGCCGGCGTGCTATCGGCGCGGCGGTCCGCTCACGGTCACCGATGCGAACGTCGCCGTCGGCAAGCTCCAGCCGGCGTTCTTCCCGGCGGTGTTCGGACCGCGCGGCGACGAGCCGCTCGACGGCGACATCGTCGCCGAGCGCTTCGCAGCGCTCGCTGCCGAGATCGAGCGCGCGACCGGCGTCGCACGCTCGTCGGAGCAGGTCGCCGAAGGCTTCATCGACGTCGCCGTCGGCAGCATGGCCAACGCGATCAAGAAGATCTCGGTCGCGCGCGGCTACGACGTCACGCGCTACACGCTGCAGTGCTTCGGCGGCGCCGGCGGCCAGCACGCGTGTCGCGTCGCCGATGCGCTCGGCATGGAGCGCATCTTCGTCCACCCGCTCGCCGGCGTGCTGTCGGCGTACGGCATGGGCCTCGCGGACCAGGCGGTGATGCGCCAGGCGGCGATCGAGCGGCCGCTGGCCGACTCGCTTGTCGACATCGGCGCGCGCCTCGACACGCTCGCCGACGGCGCGTGTGCCGAGCTCGCGGGGCAGGGCGTGGCGCCCGAGCGCATCGTCGTGCATCGGCGCGTGCACCTGCGCTACGAAGGCACCGACTCCGCGCTCGTCGTGCCGTTCGCCGACCACGCCGGATTGCAGGCGGGCTTCGAAGCCGCCTATCGGCAGCGCTTCGCGTTCCTGATGGACGGGCGCCGGCTGATCGCGGAGGCGGTGTCGGTCGAGGCGGTCGGCGCCGGCGACGCGCCGGCTGAAACGAGGCATCCGCTCGTGTCCGCAGAGCCGGCGACCATCGCGACGACGGTGCGCATGTTCGGCGACGGCCGCTGGCACGACGCCGCGCTCGTCGAGCGCGCGAACGCGCGGCCCGGGCAGACGATCGCCGGTCCCGCGATCGTCGTCGAGAGCAACGCGACCACGGTGATCGAGCCGGGCTGGGCGGCGCGCATCACGGCGCTCGACCATCTCGTCCTCGAGCGCACGGTGGCGCGCGAGGCGCGCCGTGCGATCGGCACGTCGGTCGATCCGGTCCTGCTCGAGGTCTTCAACAACCTCTTCATGAACCTCGCCGAGCAGATGGGCCTGCAGCTGCAGAACACGGCCTACTCGGTGAACATCACGGAGCGGCTCGATTTCTCGTGCGCGCTCTTCGACTCCGAAGGCAACCTGATCGCCAACGCGCCGCACATGCCGGTCCATCTCGGCTCGATGAGCGAGTCGATCAAGACCGTGATCGCGCGCGACGCCGGCGTGATGACGCGCGGCGACGTGTATGCCCTCAACGATCCGTACCACGGCGGCACGCACCTGCCCGACGTCACCGTGGTCACGCCGGTGTATCTCGAAGACGCGGGCGATCGCCCCACGTTCTACGTCGGCTCGCGCGGCCACCACGCCGACATCGGCGGCACGACGCCCGGCTCGATGCCACCGTTCTCGACTCGGATCGAGGAAGAGGGCGTCCAGTTCGACAACGTAAAGCTGGTCGAAGGCGGTCGTTTCCTCGAGGACGAGACGCGCACGCTGCTCGATAGCGGCCGCTGGCCGTCGCGCAACCCGGCGCAGAACATCGCCGACCTGAAGGCGCAGGTCGCGGCCAACGAGAAGGGCGTTCGCGAGCTGGCGCAGATGGTCGAGCAGTACGGGCTCGACGTCGTCCGCGGCTACATGCGCCACGTGCAGGACAACGCCGAGGAGTCGGTGCGCCGCGTCATCACGCGGCTGAAGGACGGCGCCTTCACGCTGGCGCTCGACAACGGCGCGCGGATCAGCGTCAGGGTCCGCGTCGACGCCGCGGCGCGCAGCGCCGAGATCGATTTCACCGGCACCTCGCCCCAGCTCGAGAACAACTTCAACGCGCCGACGGCGGTGTGCATGGCCGCCGTGCTCTACGTCTTTCGCACGCTGGTCGACGACGAGATCCCGCTCAACGCCGGCTGCCTGAAGCCGCTGAAGGTGATCATTCCCGAAGGCTCGATGCTCAATCCGAAGTCGCCGGCGTCGGTCGTCGCCGGCAACGTCGAGACCTCGACCTGCATCACCAACGCGCTCTACGGCGCACTCGGCGTGATGGCGTCGTCGCAGTGCACGATGAACAACTTCACCTTCGGCAACGCGCGCCACCAGTACTACGAGACGATTTCGGGCGGCTCGGGCGCGGGCCTGGTGTTCGACGCCGACGGGCGCGCCGTCGGCGGCTTCGACGGCACGTCGGTCGTGCAGACGCACATGACCAACTCGCGTCTCACCGATCCCGAGGTGCTCGAGTTCCGCTTTCCGGTGCGGCTCGACAGCTTCGAGATCCGCGCCGGCTCGGGCGGCGCGGGTCGATGGCACGGCGGCGACGGCGGCGTCCGGCGCGTGCGTTTCCTCGAGCCGATGACGGCGTCGATCCTGTCCAACGGCCGGCACGCGGGCGCCTTCGGCATCGCCGGCGGATCGGCCGGCGCGCCCGGCATCAACCGGGTCGAGCGCGCCGACGGCAGCGTCGAGGCGCTCGACCACATCGCCAGCGTCGAGATGCGGGCGGGCGACGTGTTCGTGATCGAGACGCCGGGAGGAGGCGGCTGCGGCCAGGCCTGAGCGCTCCGGGCCGGCGCTCTTGGCAAGCGGCCCGGAGTCAGGCGACACTTGGCGGATGACTCGATCCGTCCATCTCCTTCGCGGCCTCGTGCCCCTCCTGGCGTGCGCAGTCGTGCTCGCGACGCTCTCCGTTCCGGCGCGTGCCCAATCGGCATTGACGTCGTTCGGCAGCGCCGGCGGCGCACCGCAGGCTCCGTGGAAGGTCATCGGCCTGCCGAACCAGACCAAGCCGTTCACGGCCTTCTCGGTCGTCGACATCGACGGCAAGCGCGCCGTCAAGATCGTCGCCGACGAGTCGTACGGCAACCTCGTCCATCCAGTGAAGATGGCCGCGCCGGCGCATCTTGCCTGGAGTTGGCGCGTCGAGAAGCCGCTCGAGCAGGCCGACCTGCGCGAGAAGCGCGGCGACGACACGGCCGTGAAGGTCTGCGTCTTCTTCGACATGGCGATGGAGAACGTGCCCTTCGCTGATCGCCAACTGCTGCGCCTCGCGCGCTCGAAGACGAGCGACCCGGTGCCGACGGCGACGATCTGCTACGTCTGGGACCAGAAGCTGCCCGCAGGCACGGCGATCGACAACGCCTTCACGCGGCGCCAGCGTTACATCGTCGTCGAGTCGGGCAACGATCGGCTCGACAAGTGGGTCGCCGAGAAGCGCGACCTCGCGGCCGACTTCACCAAGCTCTTCTCCGACGAGAACGGGCAAGCCGTGCCGGCGATCGTCGGCATCGCGGTCGGCGCCGACTCCGACAACACCAAGGCGCACAGCGTCTCGTACGTCGGCGGGCTCGTTCTCGAGCCGTAGCCCCGAGTCGGGCCGCGGCCCGGTCTATTCGAGCGGACGGAACGCGATCGTCATCGTCGACGGCACGCGGCCGTCGACATCCTTTGGCAGCACCTCGGTCTTGTCGATCGCGCGCAGGACGGTCTCGTCCCACGCCGCCACGCCGCTGCTCGTCACGAGCTTGCGTCCGACGATCGTGCCGTCGGGCGCGACCCGCACCTCGACCGTCGCCGACGGATTGCCCGCGACCGGCGAGGTGAGAAGGATGTTCGGCTTGATGCGCGCCTTGATCCGCCCCGCGTAGGTCGCCGACGGCCCCGCCGTGCGCGTCGCCGTGCCGGTCGCGCTGGCGTCGTCGCTGGTGCCGGCCTGGCTCATCATCTTCTTGAGGTTCGCTTCGCGGATCGCGGTCTGGCGCGTGTCGTCCTTTTTCGCCTGCTCCGCGAGCTTCTTCTTCTCGGCCTGCTCGTCGGCGACGCGCTGGCGCTCGCGCTCGACCTCGGCGCGGCGTGCGTCCTCGCGCTTGGCCACGTCGGCCTTCTTCTTCGCCTCGACGCGCTCGGCTTCGTCCCGCTTCGCCTCGTCCCGCTTGGCCTGCTCGCGCTTCGCCTTCTCGATCGCGATCTGCGCGTCGACCTGCGGTGCGACGACAGCCGGCTTCGCGATCGCCGGCTGCGGCACGGGCTTGGGCTCGACGACCGGCGCCGGCTTCGGCTCGGGCGGTGGTGGAGTCGGCCGCGGTGCCGCGACCTGCGGCAGCGCCGACCACAGCTCGGCGACCACGCCTTCGGGCTCGCTCGACTTCCAGCGCACGCCCCACGCGATCGCGACGATCAGGAGCGCGTGGACGAGCAGCGCAAGCGCCAGCCCCGAGCGCATGCCGGGCGGCTGCCTCGGCGCGAACGCGTCGGGATGGAGTGCGGCCGTGCTCATCGCAGTCGTCGCGCGTCGACGCCCTAGTTCTTCTGGCTCTTCACCGACAGGCCGACGCGCTGCACGCCCGCGCGCTGCAGCGCGTCCATCGCCTTGACGACGGCCTCGTAGCGCACCGTGCGATCGGCCGAGATGACGACCGGCGTGCCGTCGGCGCCGCCCTGCGCCTCGCGGACGCGCGTGGCGATGTCGGCCAGCGCGAGCGGCGCGGCGTCCTTGCCGTCGAGGCGCATGCGCAGCGTCTCGTCACCGGCGACGATCAGCTCGATCACGTGCGGCTCGCTCCGCTGGCGCGCCTTGCCGACGGTCGGCAGGTCGACGACGCCGGTGGTGATGAGCGGCGCGGTGACCATGAAGATGATCAGCAGCACGAGCATGACGTCGATGAACGGGACCATGTTGATCTCGCTGATCGTGCGGCGGCGCGAGGTGCGATGGATGGCGGCGGGCATGGTCAGGCGCGCGCGATCGTCGCCGGTGCCGGCATCGCGCCGGCGTTTCTTTGCAGGATGTTCGAGAACTCCTCGATGAAGCTCTCGAGCTGGCCGGCGATGCGGTCGATGTCGCGCGCGAAGCGGTTGTAGGCGATGACTGCGGGGATCGCAGCGAACAGGCCGATCGCGGTCGCGACCAGCGCCTCGGCGATGCCCGGTGCGACGGTCGCGAGCGTCACCTGCGTCATGTTCGACAGGCCGATGAAGGCATGCATGATTCCCCACACCGTGCCGAACAGGCCCACGTAGGGCGACACTGAGCCGACCGAGGCCAGGAACGACAGGTTCGACTCGATCGCGTCGAGCTCGCGCTGGAAGCTCGCCCGCATCGCCCGGCGCGCGCCGTCGAGCAGCGCGCCCGGGTCGACGACGCGCTTCTCGCGCAACTTGAAGAACTCGCGCATGCCCGAGGCGAAGATCCGCTCCATCGGCGCGTTCGACGGTCGCTCGGTCGCTTCGGTGTAGAGGTCGTTGAGGTTGCGGCCGGCCCAGAACTCGCGCTCGAACTCGTCGTTCGCGGCCTTGGTCTTGCGCAGGCCGAAGAGCTTGCCGAAGATCACGGTCCAGCTCGAGAGCGACGCAACCATCAGGCCCGCCATCACGACCTGCACGACGAGGCTCGCGTGCAGCACGAGGGTGACGATGGAGAAATCCTGGTTCATGTCGGAAGGCTGTCGCGGATGTCGTTGGGGATCCGGCAGGGCCGGAAAGTTCCGAGCTCGACGCAACCGATGCGGATCGTCGCCTCGGCGAGCAATTCGTCGGCCCGCCGGGCCTGTTGTGCGATCTCGAGGCTCGCCTGGCCGAGATGGATGACGTCGACGCTCACCGAGAGCACGTCGTCGAGCCGGGCGGGGCGACGATAGCGCACCGCGGTCTCGGCGACGACGAAGGCGATGCCCGCGTCGCGGCGCAGCGCCTCCTGCTCGAAGCCGAGGCTCCTCAGCCACTCGCTGCGGGCGCGCTCGAAGAACTTCAGGTAGTTGGCGTAGAAGACGATGCCGGCGGCGTCGGTGTCTTCCCAGTAGACGCGCATCGAGAAGCGGTACGCCGCGCTCATCGCAGCGCCTCGCGCTGGGGCGCGCTCAGCGCGCGATCAGGGCTGCAGCTTCTTGTAGACCGGACCCCAGACCGGATGCCCGGCCTCGGCCTTGTCGAGCGCGAACAGGCGGTCGGCTGCGCGTGCAAGCTTGAACTCGGCCTCGCACTCGGCCAGCCGGCCACCCGCGCAGTCGATGAACGCGAGCCGCTTGTGCGCTTCGGCGCGGTCGCGCGGCGAAGCGAGGCCGGTGGCGAGGGCGTCCTTGAAGAGTCGTTCGGCGGGTTCGTATTGCGCGTCGTCATAGGCCTTCAGTCCGGCCAGCAGCGACTTCTCGGCGGGTCGCGCAGCCACGTCGAGCAGGCCGACGGGAGCGGCGGGCGCCTGCGCGCACGCGGCGAGCAGCCAGAGCGCGGATGCTATCGCGGCGCCGAGTCGGAGCCCCGAGCGCGGGCCGGTTGGCCTCACGGACCGAACCTGTGGTGCAAGGTCACGCTCTGCCCGGCGGTGACGACGACCGAGGTCGTGTAGGGCGCGAAGTCGCCGTTGCGCACGACGATCTGGTGCCTGCCTTCGGCCAGCGCGAGCTCGGTGATCGGCGGCGCGGCGCCTGCCGCCGCGCCGTCGACCTCGACCAGGCCCCACGGGCTGATCGCGATCTTGACCGTGCCAGTCGGCGGAGCGACGAGCGAGGCCGCGGCGGCGATGCGGGCGTCGGTCTCGCGCAGCTCGCGCTCGTGGGTCTCGCGGGCGCGTCGCTCCTTGGTCGTTTCGCGCGCCGGCCTGGTGGCTGCGGCGATCGTGGCGCTGGTCGCAGCGGCCGTCGCCTGCGGTGTCTTCGCCGGAATCGGCATTGGCGAAGCCGCCGCGACCGATGCCGGTGCTGCGTCGGGCACGCTCGCGTCGACGGCAAGCGCGGACGCGAGCCCGTGCGTCTCGCTGCGGGCGACGACGTCGACGCCGGCGAGCGGTGCCGCCGGGGTGGCCGCGGCCTCGATCGCCTGTGCGGAGGCCGTCGCGACGGGCTCTGGTGGGGGGGCCGTTGCCGGGACGGCGATTGGGGGTACGGCATCGCGCTCGACGGCGACCACCGGCTCTGCAGCCGCCCGCGTGGACCGCAGCGCTTCTGCCGCCGCCGCAGCCGCGACGTCGCTGGTCCGCGCCGACAGGCCGAACCAAAGCCCAGCGCTGGCGGCGAGAGCCACGACCGCCAGTGCGCCACCGACGATCATGCCGAGGCGCCGCTGCGGCGCCGGCTTGGCGACGAGCGGCTCGCCTTCCGAGCTCACCGGGTTCTCGTCGAGCCATTGGCGCAGCTCGCGCGCGAACGAGCGCGCCGAGCGGAAGCGCTGCTCGGGATCCTTGGCCATCGCGCGCGCCGCGATCACGGCGAGCGCCTTCGGCACCGTCGCGTCGACCTTGCTGGCGAGCGGCGGCTCGTGGTTCAGCACCGCGTCGCGGATCTGCGCGAGCGTGTCGCCGCGGAACGGCTTGGCGTCGGTGAGCAGCTCGTAGAGCACCACGCCGAGCGAGAACACGTCGGCTCGCCGGTCGCTGACTTCGCGCTTCACCTGCTCGGGCGCCATGTAGTACGGCGAGCCCGCGCCCGAGTTCGCATCGTTGCTGTCGCGCCGGTGCGCGACGCGGGCGATGCCGAAGTCGAGCACGCGCGGCTGGGTCCGGCCGACCATGAAGATGTTGGCAGGCTTGATGTCGCGGTGGATCACGCCCTTCGAGTGCGCGAAGGCGAGCGCGTCGGCGACGCGGCGCACGATCAGCGCGGCCTGGGCCGGCGTCGCGCGCCAGCCTTCCTGGCGCAGCTGGCGCAGGTCGCGGCCCTTGAGCAGCTCCATCGCGATGTAGGCGCGCTGGTCGCTGATGCCGGCGTCGAAGACGGTGACGATGTGCGGGTGGCTGAGGCTGCCGGCGGCGCGGGCCTCGTTGATGAAGAGCGTGTTGAACGACTCGCGCTCGTCCTCGGCGACCTGGACGTTGAGCGTCTTGACTGCGATCAGGCGCGACAGCAGCGGATCCTGGGCCGCGAACACCGTGCCGAGGCCGCCTTCGCCGAGCCGGTACTTGAGTGCGTAGCGGCCGATGTGGCCGATCGTCGGCATCGCACCGTCGGCTGGCTTGGCGACGAGCCCGGAGAACGCGGCAACTGCGGGCGCGGCGGCCGGCGGCGACACATCGCAATCGCTCCACAGCGCGACGCCGGGCAGGCTCTGCGTCGCTGCGGGCAGCGAGTCGCCGGAGGTGGCGGGCGGTGGCGTGGAAGTGCTCACCGTGCCAGCTTACGTGAGCCTCGTGCGGCGAAAGCGTGAAATACGCGTCGTCGCCTACGTTCGTAACACAAGCTCACCAATGACAACTGGCGCGTCACACGCGCGCCGTGCCGTCGCCACGCGCGTCAGCCGCGCTCTGCGCGTGCGGCGTCGACTTCGATCGGGCGGAGCACACCGGCGGCCTTGTCGAGGACGCCGTTGACGTACTTGTGGCCGTCGGTCCCGCCGAAGCTCTTGGCGAGCTCGACGGCCTCGTTGATCGCGACCCGGTATGGAATCTCGATGCAATGCATCAGCTCGTAGGCGCCGATCATCATCGCCGCGTGCTCGACCGGCGAGAGCAGCTCGGTCTTGCGGTCGATGTACGCGGCGAGCACGGCATCGATGGCGGCCGCTTCCTTGATCGTGCCGTGCAGGAGCCGGTCGAAGTGCGCCGTGTCGGCCTTGTCGAAGTCCTCCTGCTCGCGCACATGGGCATCGACGACGCCGGCATCGGCGCCGCCGAGCAGCCATTCGTACAAGCCCTGCAGCGCGAACTCGCGCGCGCGTCGGCGCGCCGATTTCACGCCCGGTCGACGGCCTTGCGCGCGGGCGCGCGGCGGCTTGTCGGGCGTGTCGACAGGGGCCGTCACGACAGCTCGTCCAGGAGGTTGGCCATCTCGACGGCGACCCGTGCCCCGTCGCGCGCCTTCTCGTCGGCGCGCGCCTCGGCCTGCGCCGTGGTCTCGCACGTGAGGACCGCGTTGGCGATCGCGATGCCGTGGTCGATCGCGACCCGCGTCACTGCGGCGCCGCTCTCGTTGGCGACGAGCTCGAAGTGATAGGTCTCGCCGCGGATGACACAGCCGATCGCGACCAGCGCGTCGTGGTCGTCGCCGTCGGCGAGCGCGTTGAGGGCGACGCCGATCTCAAGCGCGCCCGGCACCTGCACGTGCGTAATGTCGGCGGCCACGACGCCGAGCGATTCGAGCTCGGCGATGCAGGCCGCGGCCATGCGATCGGTCAGGGTCGCGTTGAAGCGGGCCTGGACGATGCCGATGCGCAGGTCGCGCCCGACCAGGCGCGCCGCGCTGCCGCGCTCACCGTCCCGCATGCACGACCAGAGGCGCGGCGACGGCCGGCTCGTCGGCGAGGTAGCCGGTGACCTCGAGGCCGTAGCCGAAGAGGCTGGGCATGCGGCGGGGGCTGCCGAGCAGCTT
The DNA here is from genome assembly GCA_043732605.1 of Rhizobacter sp. GTDB lineage: Bacteria > Pseudomonadota > Gammaproteobacteria > Burkholderiales > Burkholderiaceae_C > Schlegelella_A. The sequence goes on from JAYTHL010000081.1 coordinate 16,725, forward strand.
CATGCGCGCGATGCCGAGGTCGCGCAGGATCTGCGCGCCGATGCCGTAGGTGCGCAGGTCCATCGGCATCGCCGGCGGGCGCACGCCGCGGCCGAGCGTGACGATGTGCGGCAGGAGCGCCGCGGCGTCCTCGCCGCAGTTGAGCAGCACGGCCGCGCCACGCTGGCCGCGTTGCAGCGCCGCGAGGGCGCGCGGCAGTGGCCACGAGTGGTCGCCCGGGCCGGCGTCGAGCAGGTCGAGCACCGAGAGTGGCTCGTGCACGCGCACGAGCACTTCGTCGGCCTCGGTCCAGCTGCCGTGAGCGAGTGCGAGGTGCAGGCCGCCGGTGCGATCGCGGTAGGCGGTGCAGGCGAATTCGCCTTGCTGGGTCAGCATCTTCCTGGTACCGACGCGCTCGATCAGCGACTCGTTGCGGCTGCGGTGCTCGATCAGCGCCGCGATCGTGCCGATCTTCAGGCCGTGCCTCGCGCCGAACTCGACCAGGTCGGGCAGGCGCGCCATCGTGCCGTCGTCGTTCATCACCTCGCAGATCACGGCAGCCGGCGAGAGGCCCGCCATCGCGGCGAGGTCGCAGCCGGCCTCGGTGTGGCCGGCGCGCATGAGGACGCCGCCGTCCTGCGCCTGGAGCGGGAAGATGTGGCCGGGCTGGACCAGGTCGCCCGGCTTGGCGTCGCGGCGCACCGCGGCCTGCACCGTGCGCGCGCGGTCGGCGGCGGAGATGCCGGTCGTGACGCCGGTCGCGGCCTCGATCGAGACCGTGAACGCGGTGCCGTGCTGGGCGCCGTTCTTCGCCGTCATCGGCGGCAGCTGCAGGCGCTCGCAGCGCTCGCGCGTGAGCGTGAGGCAGATCAGGCCGCGCGCGAACTTCGCCATGAAGTTGATCGCCTCGGGCGTGACGTGGTCGGCGGCGAGGATCAGGTCGCCCTCGTTCTCGCGGTCTTCCTCGTCGACGAGGATGACCATCCGGCCGGCGGCCAGCTCGGCGACGAGCTCGGGAATCGGGGAGATCGACATGGATGAAATTGTAGGTGGCTGCATGTCGAGGCTCCGGAAGGGGTCAGCGGGCGCGATCGGCGGCGAGCATGCGCTCGACGTAGCGCGCGATGGTGTCGATCTCGAGGTTGACGCGCGCGCCGGCCGCGAGCCGGCGCAGGGTCGTGTGCGCGACGGTGTGCGGGATCAGGTTGACGCTGAACTCGCAGCCGGTCGCGCCGTCGGCGACGCGGTTGACGGTGAGGCTCACGCCGTCGACGGCGACCGAGCCTTTCTGCGCGAGGAAGCGCGCGAGCGAGGGGGGCGCCTCGACGCGCAGCTCCCACGACTCGCCGACGCGCTCGAAGCGAGTCACGGTGCCGACGCCGTCGACGTGGCCGCTGACGAGATGGCCGTCGAGACGGTCGCCTGCGCGCAAGGCCTTTTCGAGGTTGACGTCGCCGGTTGAGTCGAGCCCGGCGGTGGCCACCAGACTCTCGGCCGAGACCTCGACGGCGAAGCGGTTCGCGGGCAGCTCGAGCGCGACGACGGTCATGCAGGCGCCGGCCAGCGCGATGCTGTCGCCGATCGCGATGCCGTCGGTCCAGCCGGGCGGTGTTTCGATCGTCAGGCCATTGCCGAACGACGCGCTGGCGCCGAGCGGTCGAACGTCGACGATGCGGCCGACGGCGCTGACGATGCCGGTGAACATGGCGCCATTGTCCTCGTCGCCGCCGACCTCGCAGTCGCCGAGGCGTCAGTGCGGGGATCGTCGATCAGCGGTCCTCGGCGGGCCGCGGACGCAGCATCAGGCGCAGATC
>JAYTHL010000082.1:0-1870 GCA_043732605.1 Rhizobacter sp.
GCGCGAGCAGGAAGAGCGCACCGACCTGCTCGTCGCGGAGCTGCACATCGTCGTCTTTCGCAAGCGCTAGCGGGCCCGACGCTTGCCGGCGCGCATTCATGGGTGAAGGCATCGGGGCCTTGCGCGACGTGACCGGCACAGACGGCGATCGAACTGTATATTCGTACAGTCCGAACACTGCCTCTTCGCCTCCGCCCCATGCTGATCGACCGCAAGCTTGCGATCCTCGCCGACGCTGCCAAGTACGACGCGTCGTGCGCCTCGAGCGGCACGACCAAGCGCAACTCGATCGGCGGCAAGGGCATCGGCTCGACCGAAGGCTCGGGCATCTGCCACAGCTACGCGCCCGACGGCCGCTGCATCTCGCTGCTGAAGATCCTGCTCACCAACTTCTGCGTCTACGACTGTCTCTACTGCGTCAACCGCGTCTCGAGCAACGTGGCGCGCGCGCGCTTCACGACCGAAGAGGTCGTCGACCTCACGCTCGACTTCTATCGCCGCAACTGCATCGAGGGCCTGTTCCTCAGCTCGGGGATCATCCGCTCGGCCGATTACACGATGGAGCAGGTGGTCGAGGTCGCGCGCTCGCTGCGCGAGGACCACGACTTTCGCGGCTACATCCACTTGAAGACGATTCCCGAAGCGAGCCCCGAGCTACTCGCACGCGCCGGCCGCTATGCCGATCGGCTCAGCATCAACATCGAGCTGCCGACGACGCAGTCGCTGGCCGCGCTCGCGCCCGAGAAGGACGGCGCCGTGATCCGGCGCTCGATGGCGCGACTGCGCATTCACATCGACGACGCGAAGGACGCGGCGCGGCCGACGCCGATCGCGTCGCAGCCGATGATCCCGCCACGCCGCGCACGGCCGCCGCGCTTCGCGCCGGCCGGCCAGAGCACGCAGATGATCGTCGGCGCCGACGCCAGCAGCGACGGTGCGATCCTGTCGACGAGCGCGACGCTCTACGGCTCGTATCGCCTGAAGCGCGTCTACTACTCGGCGTTCAGCCCGATCCCCGATGCGGCGCGCGCGCTGCCCTTGTCGGCGCCGCCGATGGTGCGCGAGCACCGGCTCTACCAGGCCGACTGGTTGATGCGCTTCTACGGCTTCGCGCACGAAGAGATCGTGCCGGCCGCCGACGGCATGCTGTCGCTCGAGATCGATCCCAAGCTCGCGTGGGCGCTGGCGCACCGCGAGCACTTTCCGGTCGACCTCAATCGCGCGCCGAAGGAGATGCTGCTGCGTGTTCCCGGTCTCGGCGTGAAGGCGGTCGGACGCATGCTGCAGGCGCGACGCGTGCGGCGCCTCCGTGCCGCCGATCTCGAGCGGCTGCACGTGCCGCTGGCCAAGGTGCTGCCCTTCGTCGAGCTCGTCGACCATCGACCGGGCAAGTCATTGCACAGCGGCGATCTCGCGCGTCGCTTCGAGGCCGAGGCGCGCCTCGCAGCGCCGCGCCAAGCGTCGCTCTTCGAGGCGGCCGGACCCTGAGCACGCGGCGATGACGGCGGCGCCCGACGCGCTCCGCTCGATCTCGCTCGCGAGCGCCATCGACTTCGACGGCTTCCGCCGCGCCTGTCGCGACCTGTGGGCCCGCCAGATCGCCCCCGACCACGTGAGCTGGCACACGGCCGACGACATCGAAGGCGATCTCTTCGATGGCGATGACGGCACGGCCGACGGCGCGCCTGAAGCGCACGCTCCGACACTCGCGACGGACGACAGCGCGCCGCCTCCGGTCAACGCCCCGGCCACCTTCATGGCGCTCGCCGAGAGCGTCGTCCTGCACAGCGATCCCGGCCGCTTCGGCCTGCTCTACCGCCTTCTCTGGCGGCTTCAGCGGGAGCCAGGCCTGCGTCAGGATCCACTCGAT
>JAYTHL010000083.1:0-6490 GCA_043732605.1 Rhizobacter sp.
CCGCGGTCGCTGGTCGCGCGCACCGCGCCTTCGGCGAAGTAGAGCCAGACAGCCAGGCTGACCCAGCGATAGGTGTAGAGCTTGTCGCGCCAGAGACCGGGCAGCGCAAGCGCGAGAGGCAGCACCTTGATGGCCAGCGTGCCGGTGCCGGTCGGCGCGAGCCACAGCTCCCAGACCAGCCCGAGCAACACGACCCCGACCGCCGAGCCGACCGCCATGATCCTGGTCCACCTCAGAGGGACGTGCACGGCAGGGGCTTCTTGCATCGCTGCTTATGATGCCAGCAATGCAGCGAGAGACCGGCCCGTGACAGAGCCCGCCGACGGACCGACCAAGTGGGTCGAGGCCGTGCAGAAGTGGCCGTGGCTGACGACGCTCTCCACGCTGGTGCTGCGGTTTCGCGAAGACCGCCTTGCGCTGGTCGCCGGCAGCCTGACGTTCACGACGATCATCTCGCTCGTGCCGCTGATGACGGTGACGCTGGCGCTGTTCTCCGCGTTTCCGATGTTCGCGACGCTGCAAGGCTCGCTGCAGAGCTGGTTCGTGCAGGCGCTCGTGCCCGACAGCATCGCCCGGCCGGTGATGGTCGCGATCACCCAGTTCTCGAGCCGCGCGAGTCGGCTCGGCGCGGTCGGCCTGGTCGCCCTCGTGGTGAGCTCGCTGGCCATGATGCTGACGATCGACCGGGCGCTCAACGCGATCTGGCGCGTCAAGAAGGCGCGTCGGATCGCCCAGAAGGTGCTCGTCTACTGGGCCGCGCTCACGCTCGGGCCGATCATCGTCGCCGTCAGCCTGGCGGCGACGTCGTACGCGATCACCGCGTCGCGCGGCGCCTTCGGCGACGTCCCGCGCGGCTTCGGCGTGATCGTTGCGCTGGTCGAGTTCGGCTTCGAGGCGATCGGCGTCGCGGCACTCTTCCACTACGTGCCCAACACCTGGGTGCGCTGGCGCCACGCCGTGCTCGGCGGCCTGTTCGTCGCGATCTGCATGACCGGTGGCAAGCGCGCGCTGACCTACTACTTCGGCGCGGTGCCGACGTACTCGATGATCTACGGTGCGTTCGCGACCCTGCCGATCTTTCTGGTCTGGATCTACGCGAGCTGGATCATCGTGCTGCTCGGCGCCGTGATCGCGGCGTACGCGCCGCTGGTCGGCAAGCAGTTCTCGCGCGGCCCTGACGAGCCAGGCGCGCAGTTCCACCTCGCGATCGTCGTCCTCGGCAAGCTCGCCGGCGCCCACTCGACCGAGCATCGCGGCCTTCAGCTGATCGAGCTCGTCGACGCGCTCGACATCGATCCGCTGCAGATCGAGCCGGTGCTGCAGGCGCTGTGCGAGCTCGACTGGGTGGGCAGGCTCGAGGAGCCGCGCGATGCGCGCTACGTGCTGCTGTGCGACCCGGCGTCGACGTCGGCCGAGCCGCTGGTCGCCAAACTGCTGCTCGATCCGGCGCCCGACCTCGCATCGGTGTGGCAGCACGCCGGCTTCGCGCGCATGACGCTCGCGGAGATCCTGGCCCCGGCGCCGGTCGTCGCCTAGCCGCTCAGAGTCGGCCCACGCATCGCGGCGCTCCGCAGCGGCAGGTCAGCCGGCCTTCGTGGTGCGACTCGCCGTAGCCGACGGTGAGTTCCTCGCCGGCGGCGACATCGCGCATCGCATAGAACTCGACACGGCCCTGGCGGATCCGCAACACCGCGTTCGGCGCGCACGAGTGGTTGGTGAAGCGCAGGGCGTCGGTCGACGTCGCAGCGTCGATCGCGCGACGCTCGCTCACCTCGACGATCATGATCCGCTCGAGCCCGCGGGCGCGGCGGCGCGCCTCGCGCACGCTGATCGACTCGCCGCGGATCTCGCCGATCTTCTTGCGCGCCGGGATCGATTCGTCGGCGAACGCGCCGCGGCCGTCGATTGCGCTCGGCCGGGCGACGACGCGGTACTTCTGCGGGTCGGCAGGAGGTCGGCGTGGTCGGTCGGGGGCGAGGGTCATCGCGTCATCCCGCAGCGTTGCTCGAAGGCGAGGTCCATGGCGCGTCATTGTGCCGATCGCGTCCCGCTGTCGCTCGCGCGACGCCCGATTCCAGACTGCGACCGCACCATCGGCGCTTTCGCATCGGGGGCAGGCGAATGGTGGCTGACGACACGGCGCGCGACGCCGTCATCGCGCTCAACGCGAGCGCCGCGTTCAACCGGCTGGCGGGCTTCGAGGTCGTGAGCGCGGGCGCGGGCGCGGCCGAGCTGCGCCTGCCGTGGCGCGCCGATCTCGGCCAGTACGCCGGCTTCCTGCATGCGGCGTTGATCGGCGGGATGATCGACACCGCCTGCGGATTTGCCGCGTACACGCTGGTCGGCAACGTGCTCGCGTCCCACTTCTCCGTCAACTGCCTCGCGACCGCCGCCGGCGACGCGTTCGTGGCGCGTGCCCGCGTCGTCAAGGCCGGGCGGCGTCAGGTGTTCGTGCGCGCCGACCTGTTCGCACTCAAGGGCGTCGACGAGCGGCTCGTCGCGACCGGCGACGCGATCCTGGTGCCGGTCGGAGCAGCGGCATGAGCGCGATCCAGCCTCATCCGCTCGACGCCGCGACCGCGCTCGCCGGCCCCGTCGACGCGGCGGTCCGCACCGGCCGCACGAGTGACGGCTACTGGACCTTCATCGGGCCGTTCGGCGGCGTGTCGGCCGCGACCGCGTTGCGCGCGGCGCTCGAACGACCCGACCGCGACGGCGACCCGATCACCTTCAACTTCTGCGCGCCGATCGCGCGCGGCGAGCTCCAGGTGCACACGCGCCAGGCGCGGGCCAATCGCTCGAGCCAGCACTGGCTTGTCGAATTCAGGCAAGTCGAGAGCGACGAGGTCGTGCTCACGGCGAGCATCGTCACCGTCGTGCGGTGCGACAGCTGGAGCCAGCAGCGTCGCACGCGCCGGCGCTGCAGCCGTTCGAGTCGATGGCCGCGGTCGACAACGAGCGATCGCTGCCGTGGGTCGGGCAATACGGCCTTCGCTTCGCCGAGGGCGCTCCGAAGATGACGGCGGAGACGCCCGCTCCGCCGAACAGTCCGCGCTCGGTGCTCTGGATCCACGACGACGTGCCGCGAACGCTCGATGCCGTGTCGCTGCTCGCGCTCAGCGATGCCTTCTTCGGCCGCGTCTTCCAGGTGATCGACCGCATTCCGCCTTTCGGGACGGTGTCGATGACGACCCACTTCCATGCCAGCGGCGACGAGCTCGCCGCTCACGGCAGCGACCGCTCGCGGCGGTCACCGACTCGCACGTCTTGCACCGCAGCTACTGCGACCAGAGCGTCGAGCTCTTCGGCCGCGGCGGACAGCTGCTCGCGACGTCGACGCAGATCGCCTACTTCAAGGTCTGATCGCGCGACCTAGAACAGCCCGTCGATCTCGCCGTCGGGATTGACGTGGATCGCGTGCGCTGCCGGCTTCGCGGGCAGGCCGGGCATCGTCATGATGTCGCCGCAGATCGCGACGATGAAGCCCGCGCCGGCGGCCAGGCGCACCTCGCGCACCGGCAGCACGTGGCCCGACGGCGCGCCGAGCAGCTTCGGGTCGGCCGAGAACGACATCTGCGTCTTGGCCATTCAGATCGGCAATTCGCCGTAGCCCTCGGCTGCGAAGCCGTCGAGGTCGGCACTCGCCTTGTGCGAGAAGGCGACGTCGGCGGCGCCGTAGATGCGCGTGGCGATCGTGCGGATCTTGTCGGCCAGCGGCATCGCGTCGTCGTAGAGCGGTGCGAAGCGGGACTCGCCCGACTCGCAGCGCGCGACGACACAGCGCGCGAGCTGCTCGGCGCCGGCCGCGCCGTCGGCCCAGTGCCGACATTGCACGGCCTCGACCTCGAACTCTGCTTCGCAGATGTCGGCGAGCAACTGGTGCTCTGCGTCGGTGTCGGAGGTGAAGTGGTTGATCGCGACGATCACCGGCACGCCGAAGCTGCGCACGTTCCTCACGTGGCGGCCGAGGTTGACGAGGCCCGACTGCAGCGCGGCGAGGTTCTCCTTGCCGAGGTCGGCGACGGCGACGCCGCCGTTGAACTTGAGCGCGCGTACGGTCGCGACGATCACTGCCGCATCCGGCTTCAGTCCAGCCTGCCGGCACTTGATGTCGAAGAACTTTTCCGCGCCGAGGTCGGCGCCGAAGCCTGCTTCGGTGACGGCGTAGTCGCCGAGCTTGAGCGCGGTCCGCGTTGCGATCACCGAGTTGCAGCCGTGGGCGATGTTGGCGAACGGTCCGCCGTGGATCAGCGCCGGCGAGCCTTCGATCGTCTGCACGAGGTTGGGCTTGATCGCGTCCTTCAGCAGGGCCGTCATCGCGCCGGCGGCTTGCAGCGCACCGGCGGTGATCGGCCGCCAGTCGCGCGTGTAGGCGACGACGATCTTCGCGAGCCGCTCTTCGAGGTCTTCGAGGTCGGCGGCCAGGCACAGGCACGCCATCACCTCGGACGCCACCGTGATGTCGAAGCCGCTCTCGTGCGCGAAGCCGTTGCTGCCGGCGCCCGACGTGCCGCCGAGCCCGACCGTCACCGCGCGCAGGCCGCGATCGTTCATGTCGACGACGCGGCGCCAGACGATCCGGCGCGTGTCGATCGCCAGCGCATTGCCCCAATAAACGTGGTTGTCGACGAGCGCCGCGAGCAGGTTGTGCGCCGAGGTGATGGCGTGGAAGTCGCCGGTGAAGTGCAGGTTGATGCGATCCATCGGCATCACCTGGGCGCGGCCGCCGCCGGTCGCGCCGCCCTTGGCGCCGAACACGGGCCCGAGCGAGGGCTCGCGCAGCGCGATCACCGCGCGTTTGCCGATCCGGTTGAGCGCGTCGCCGAGGCCGATCGTCGTCGTCTTGCCTTCACCGGCCGGCGTCGGGTTGATGGCGGTGACGAGCACGAGCTTGCCGTCGGGGCGATCGGCGAGCGAGAGCAGGAAGTCGCGCTCGAGCTTGGCGATGTGCTTGCCGTGGAAGTCGAGCGCGTCGAGCGGAATGCCGGCGCGCTCCGCCACTTCGGCGATGGGACGCATGCGGCTGGCGCGGGCGATGGCGAGGTCGTGCGACATGGCGAGGGCGAGGCGAGACGAGGGCGTGCGGGAGTGTGTCATGCCGCCCCGGGCTGGCAACGCGCGCGTCCGGCGCTATGCTGCTCGGCCCGACCCACGAGCCGCACGCATGCCACACGTCTGCACCCACCTCGCCGGGATCCGCACCGTGACGCCGAGCGCGCGCGGCTGCGAGGAGTGCCTGGGCGTCGGCGACAGCTGGGTGCATCTGCGCATCTGCCGCAGTTGCGGTCACGTCGGCTGCTGCGACGATTCCAAGAACAAGCACGCGACCAAGCACTTCCATGCGACGACGCATCCGATCATCGAAGGCTACGACCCGCCCGAGGGCTGGGGCTGGTGCTTCGTCGACAAGGTCGTGTTCGACCTGAGCGACCGCAAGACGCCCCACGACGGCCCGATTCCGCGCTACTACTGACACTTGCCCACCATGACTCCGATCGAACCGCAAGACCTCGATGCCGCGACCCGCGCAGCGCTGGAAGGCGTGACCACCGCGACGCTGACCACGGTGCTGCTCAAGAAGGGCCTGCGCAACGTCTGGATCCGCGGCGCGCGGCCGCTGGCCGAGCGGCTGCCCGCGCGTCGCGTCGGGCGCGCGTTCACGCTGCGCTTCGTGCCGGCGCGCGAAGATCTCGCGACGCCCGCGTCGTGGGCCTCGCCGATCTCGACCCGCGCCGCGATCGAGGCGATGCCCGCGGGCGCGATCGCCGTGGTCGACGCGATGGGCACGACCGACGCCGGCATCTTCGGCGACATCCTCTGCGCACGCATGCACAAGCGCGGCGTCGCAGCGCTGGTGAGCGACGGCGTGATTCGCGATCTCGCCGGCGTGCTCGGCACGTCCTTGTCGGTCTGGTGCCAGGGCGCGTCCGCGCCGGCGTCGGTGAATGGCCTCACCTTCGTCGGCTGGCAGGAAGCGATCGGCTGCGGCGGCGTCGCCGTGATGCCCAACGACGTGATCGTCGCCGACGGCGATGGCGCAGTGGTGATCCCGGCGGCACTGCTCGAGGAGGTCGTCGGCACAGCGGTCGAGCAGGAGCGGCTCGAGGGCTGGATCATGCGCGAGGTCGATGCCGGCGTCGCGCTGCCGGGCCTCTATCCGGCGAACGAGGCGACCAGGGCGCGTTACGACGCGTGGTCGAAGGCGAACAAGTAGCGCGTCGTCAGCGCGCCGGATGGCGCGTCGTCCGCGGGATCCAGTACCAGAGCACGATCGCACCGGCGAATGCGGTGAGGCCGGTGCACCAGATGCCTGCCGCGAGCGAGACCAGCGCCGTCACCGCAGAGAGCAGCGCCGGGCCGCCGGTCGAGCCGATGTCGGACATCAGCCGCCACAGGCCGAGGAAGTGGGCGCGGCCGGCGACCGGCGAGTAGTCGGCGCCGAGCGTCATGATCATTCCCGAGCCGATGCCGTTGCCGAAGCCGATCAGCA
>JAYTHL010000084.1:0-6461 GCA_043732605.1 Rhizobacter sp.
CGCGTCGACGACCCACTTCTCCGGCTGGTTGACCGCCGCGAAGAGCACCGGGCCACTGGCGACGACGACCGAGTCGATGTCGTCCATCGTGAGGTTGGCATCAGCCAACGCGCGCTGGGCGGCTTCGCGCACGAGGCCGGGAACGTTGACGTCACCGCGCCGACGCTGATGGTGGGTCTGGCCGACGCCGACGATCGCAACATGGTTCATGGTTCAGGCCTCGACGACAAAGACGCAATGGGACTGGGCGCCGAGCCCCGAGGAGGCGTGGACCACGGCTTTGCCGTTGCCGACGCCATCGGCCAGCTGCGCGGCGGCCTCGGCGAGACGCACCAGCCCGGTCGCGAACACCGGCCATGCGGGCAGCGCGCCGCCGGATCGATTGAGCTCGAGCCTGGCGCCGTCCTGGTAGAGATCGATGGCGCGACCGGCATCGGCGAGACCGAGCGCCTCGAGCGCGACCATCTCGGCCGCGGGCGACGTGCCGCAGACCTCCGCGACGCCGACACTGCGTGCATCGGTGCCGGCCGCCGCGAACGCCGATCGTGCCGCGGCCGCGCATGCGGTGGACGCCGACTCGCGCATCGCGAAGTTGCCGCTGTCCATCGCCGCGCCCATGCCGGTCACCCAGACCGGCGTGCGCGAGACGCGGCGCGCGACGCGCTCCGAAGCGATGACGATCGCGACGGCGCCATCGACCGGCCGAGCGAGCATGCTCTGGCGGATCGGTGCCGCGGCCCAAGGCGAGGCAGCGATCTCGTCGCGGCTCGGAGCGCGGTCGAGCCCGAGGCGAGGATTGAGCAGCGCCTTCGCCCAGGCACGCGACATCACCTGGACGAGCGCGTCGTCCTCGAGATGGTTCCGGTGGAGATACGCCTGTGCGAGCAGGCCTTGCGCCGTGGTCTCGTCGAGGCCGACCGGACGCTGGCAGAACGGGTCGGCGATCGTGTTGTGGAACTGTGCGACGTCGGCTTCCGACGGCTTGGCGTAGGCGATGATCAGGCCGACATCGGCCGCACCGCTGGCGATCTTGGTCACACCATAGAGCGCAGCCCAGAGGCCGTCGTCCTCGACCCGCGACTCTTCCTTGTGATGCGCGCCCATGGCGCCGAGGAAGCCGCAGTTCGAGATGCTGCGACCGTCGAGGACGTCGCTGCCGCTGTCGATCACGAAGTCGACGTCCTCGATGCGCAGGCCGCTGCCTTCGAGCGCCTGCTGCACCGCTGCCGAGATCAGGTCGATGTGCTGCGCGCCCGACCAGGCGCTGCGCCAGTCGGTCTGCGCGCTCGAGACGACGCCGACGCGGCGTCGGGTGGATGGAATGGAATGGGTCATGGCCGGCGACCGGTTTTGTCGATGGGGCATTAAAGCCAGAGCACCCATCCAATGCCGTGAAGCGACGATGGAGCGGCCATGAACAGGCGGTCGCAGCCCCGCCAAGTACCTTAGAGTGCGCCGCCATGGAGACGACGAACGACCCCACTCCCGGCGCGGCCACGCTGGTCCCGACTGCCCTGATCGACAGCGACCATCCGGCCATCGCGGCCTTCGCGCGCCGGGTCACCGGCAACGACGACCGCGAGCGCGCGGTGGCCCTGTACTACGCCGTGCGCGACGGCCTGCGCTACGACCCCTACCGGATCGAGCTCGACACGGCGGGGATGCGCGCGAGCCGCGCCCTCGCGCAGGGGTTCGGCTGGTGCGTGACCAAGGCGGCGCTGCTCGCGGCCTCGGCCCGGTCGGTCGGCATCCCGGCACGCGTCGGCTACGCCGACGTGCGCAACCACCTGTCGACCGAGCGGATGCGCGAGTGGCTGAAGACCGATGTGTTCCTCTGGCACGGCTACACCGAGCTGTGGCTCGACGGCGCCTGGGTCAAGGCGACGCCGGCCTTCAACATCGAGCTGTGCGAGCGCTTCGGCCTGCTGCCGCTCGAGTTCGACGGCCGCAGCGATTCGCTCTATCACCCTTTCGATCGCGCCGGCCATCGGCACATGGAGTACGTGCACCAGCGCGGCAGCTACGACGACGTGCCGCTCGCGCAGATCGAGGCCGACTTCGCCGCCGCGTATCCGGCCTGGAAGCCGAACGCGATGCCGGATGCCCACTTCGACGCCGACGTCACCCGGGAAGCCTCGTGAGCGCCGACGTTCCCGACGGCTTCGCGCCGATCGTGGCGGGCGGCGACTTCATCGCCCGCAACGGTCCGCTCTACCTGCGCCAGGTCGACGGACTGGTCGAGCTCGGCTTTCGGGTCGAGCCGCGCCACGCCAACCCGATGGGGATCTGCCACGGCGGCATGATGGCGACGTTCTGCGACATGCTGCTGCCGATGATCACGCGGATCCTCGTCGCCGATCTCGGCAACCACTTCCTGCCGACGATCAGCCTGCACGTCGACTACCTCGCGCCGTCGCCGGTCGGTGCTTGGGTGCACGGGTCGGCGCAGGCGCTGCACGTCACCGGCTCCATGGCCTTCGCGCAGGGTCTCGTCCATGCCGACGATCGACTCGTGGCGCGCACCAACGGCGTGTTCAAGATCAGCCGGCGCCTGCGCGACAACGCTCTGGAGCGCGACGCGAGCCGGTCCGGCCTTCCCACTTCAGGAGACACGCATGTTTGAACCCGGGTTGATGACCGGCCAACGCATCCTCGTCACCGGCGGAGGCACCGGCCTCGGCCAGGCGATGGCCGAGCAGTTCCTTCGCCTCGGCGCCGACATCGCGATCTGCGGCCGGCGCAAGGCGGTCTGCGACGAGACCGCAGACGCCTGGCGCACGACCTTTCCGGAGCGCCGGATCGACACTTTCGGCGTCGACATCCGCAACGCCCAGGCGATCGAGGAGATGGTCGAGTCGCTCTGGCAGTCGGGCGGCGTCACCGGGCTCGTCAACAACGCCGCGGGCAACTTCGTGGCGCCCACCGAAAGCCTGTCGTCGCGCGCCTTCGACGCCATCGCCAACATCGTCTTCCACGGCACGTTCTACGTCACGCAGGCGATCGGCAAGCGCTGGGTCGCGGACGCGAGGTCGGGCGCCTGGACGCCGGGGCAGCCGTACCGCAACATCATGAGCATCATCGTCACCTGGGTCGACAACGGCTCGCCCTACGTCGTGCCGTCGGCGATGAGCAAGGCCGGGATCGAGGCGATGACCAAGTCGCTCGCCGTCGAGTGGGCGCGCTACGGCATCCGCCTGAACGCCCTCGGCCCCGGCGAGATCCCGACCGAAGGCATGAGCAAGCGGTTGAACCCGGGCGAGGAGCCGGGCGCGCGCAGCAAGAAGAACAACCCGATGGGTCGCGCGGGCGAGATGAGCGAGCTGCAGAACCTGTCGACCTTTCTGATGGCTCCCGGCCGGTGCGACTGGCTCACCGGCCAGAGCATCTTCATGGACGGCGCCAACGCGATCGCCAGCGGCGGCAACTTCTACGAGCTGCGCCACTGGAGCGATGCCGACTGGCAGCTCGCGCGCGAGCGCATCGAAGCGCAGAACGCGAAGGACAAGCTGCAGCGCCAGTAGCCGCGCGCGGCTACCAGTCGAGCGGCGCGGTCGTCAGCTTCACCGCGTGGTCGAGCGTGGAGGCGAAGACGCTGGCGAAGTCGACCGTGCTGGCATTGGGCATCGCCTCGCGTTCGTACAGCGCCACGAGCTGCGCCTGCGCCCCGATGTTGCGGAACATCGCGAGCAGCCAGTAGAACTTCAGGTCGCGCTCCGGCAGCACTCGGCCCGTCTCGCGCTGATAGGTCGCGAGCGCGTGGCGACGCGTCCACCATCCGGGCGCGTCGGACGGCATGCACGACTGGCGCGCGTAGACGGGCGGATCGGTCGGATCGCCCCACACGAGCAGCGTCAGCATCAGGTCGTAGAACGGATCGCCGATCGTCGCCATTTCCCAGTCGACGATGGCCTGCACGGTCAGGCTCTCGGGGTCGACGAGGACGTTGTCGAGCTTGAGGTCGAGGTGCACCAGCGTGCCCGGGATTTCTTCGGGCTGGTGGTCGACCAGCCACGTCTTCACGACGTCCATCTGCCGCATCTGCTCGCCCGCGAGGACGCGCCCGGCGCGCTTGTGCCAGCCCTGGATCTGGCGGCCGATGAAGCCTTCGGCCTTGCCGAGATCGGCGAGTCCGGCCGCTGCGGGATCGACGCCATGCAGCTGCGCCATGGCGCCGATGAGCAGCGCGCTCAGCCTGCCGCCGATGTCGTGCGTGCCGATCAGCGCCTCCGGCAGCTCGCGCGAGATGGCGATGCCTCTGCGGAATTCGCTGACGAGGAACGGCACGCCGATCACGGAGGTGTCGGCGCAGTAGGCCAGTCCCAGCGGCGTCAGCGGAAGAAGCTTGCCGAGCCGAGACTGGATCTTGAACTGGCGCGCGAAGTCATACGCGCCCGGCGGCGCGTCGGTGTTCGGCGGCCGGCGGAACACGGCCGGACTGCCGTCGACCGAGATCAGGTAGTTCATGTTGGCGACGCCGGACGCGAACTGCCGGATTTCGGCGCCGCGGTCGAGCCTCTTGCCTCGCGTCGCGAGGTGGCGTGCGACGGCGTCCCAGTCCTGGGGCGCCTGCTTGTCGGCGTCGATGAACATGGCCGGCCGGCGGCCCGATCACGCCTTCGCGGCGGTGTCCCGCTTCATGAAGCCGAACAGATAGCCGGCGACACGGCGCATCTGGATCTCCTCGGTTCCCTCGGTGATCCGGTAGCGCCGATAGTGGCGGTAGATGTGCTCGAACGGCTTGTGCCGCGAGTAGCCCAGACCGCCGTGGATCTGGATCGCCCGATCGGCGGCCTCGCCGCAGAAGCGGTTGGCCCAGTAGTTCAGCATCGACACCTTGTCGGTCTGCGACATGGCGCCGTCGCGGTCCATCAGCCAGGCGGTCTTGTGCAGCAGGGCGCGCAGCATCTCGCACTGCGTCTGCAGCTCGACCAGCTGGAACTGGATCGCCTGGTTGCTGGCGAGCGGCTTGCCGAAGATGATCCGCTCCTTCGCGAACTTCACGGATTCGTTGACGCAGTACTGCGCAGCGCCGAGGCTGGCCGCCGCCTGGCGGATGCGGTTCTCATTGAAGAACCGCGACATGATCTTCAGGCCTTCGCCTTCGACCCCCAGGATGTCGCCCCGGTGCACCTTGACGTCGGTGAAGCTCACGGTGGCGTGGTCCGTCGGCATGACGAAGGTCCAGAGCAGCTCCTCGACGACCATGCCGGCGGCGGGATGCGGCTGGTTGGGCACGAGGAACGCGGTGAGCCCTTTCGCGTCGCCGGCCTTCCCGCTCGTACGCGCGAACACCATGTTGGTGTCGGACCAGTTGGCGGCGGAGTTCCACGCCTTGGTGCCATTGATGATCCAGTCGTCGCCTTCGCGGCGGGCGACCGTCTCCATGTGGGTGGCGTCCGATCCGTGGTCCGGCTCGGTGATGCCCATCGACATGTACGTCGATCCGTTCATGAGCCCGGGCAGGAGCTTGCGCTTCTGATCCTCCGATCCGAACTCGATCATCAGTTGCGCCGTGAGGATGCCCACGCCTGCGACGACGGCGTGCTCGGTGGCGGCGTCGTTGTGCAGCCCGAGGCCCTTGGCGTTCAGGTGCTCGCGAATCACCGCCATCTCGAGGTTCGTGCCGTCCCGGCCGCCATAGGCCTTGGGCAGCGCGAATCGATAGTGGCCCGCCTTGTCGGCGCGCCGCACGGCCTCGGCGATCAAGGCCTTCCACTCTTTCCGGTGAATGCCGCCGTGCTCCCAGTCGGTGCGGGAGTTTTCGCGCCGGTGGTCGAAGAAGCGGATGTTGTCGTCTGCCTGCTCGAGTGGCTTGATCTCGCTGGCGATGAAGGCATCCAGCTCGGCGAGGTAGTCGATCAGCGTTCTCGGCAACTCCAGGTCCATGCAGTCTCCTGACTTCTTGAAAAACGAGAATAGCGCCGGGCACCAGGGCGCACGTGAAGGCGCCATGAAGACTTCACGGCGACGTCACCACTCGCCGACATCGCATCGCTATCCTGAGTCCGCAGGACAGCAGCGAGAGGTCTTCATGGACATGCAGGGCGCCAACATCATCGTCACCGGCGGCTCGTCGGGCATCGGGCGCGCGACGGCCCTTCTTCTGGCGCGCGAAGGCGCGCGGGTCTTCGTCGGCGACATCGACGAAGCGGGCGGGCGCTCGGCCGAGGCCGAAGCCGCCGGCGGTGCGGGAAGCATCCGCTACTTCCGGCTCGACCTCGCCGACATGGCCTCGATCACCGCGTTCGTCGCCAGCGTGAACGGGGCGACCCCATCCATCGAAGGGCTCGTGAACGCGGCCGGCTGGGACAAGGTCGAGCCCTTCATGGAAAACGATCCTGCCCTCTGGGAGAAGCTGATCGGCATCAACCTCCTCGGCCCGATCCGGCTCACGCGCCAGGTCCTGACGCGGATGGTCGAGGCGCGGAGCGGCAAGATCGTCAACATCTCGAGCGATGCGG
>JAYTHL010000085.1:0-1853 GCA_043732605.1 Rhizobacter sp.
AGCTCGACTGGCGGGACGCCTCCACCTCGCCGGCGGCAGCGCTGGCGCTCACCGACTTCTCGCTGGCGGCCGAGGCCATTGCCTGGCCGCTCGAGGCGCCCGTGGTGTTCCGCGGCGAGGGCGTCCTCGGCAGCGCCGCCGACCACGGCAAGCTCTCGTTCTCGGGCAAGGGCAACACGACCGGCGCGGACGTTGCCGTCTCGCTCGCCGAGCTGCCGCTGACGCCGTTGCAGCCGTACCTGCGCTCGGTGCTCGCCATGCCGATCGCCGGCGTGCTGAGCGCCGACGTCGGCGTCACCTGGCAAGCAGGAGCCGGGGCGCCGCGCCTGCAGCTCGGGGCCAAGCGCGTGGCGCTGGCGCGGCTTGCGCTCGGCGATGCGACGACGCCTGATCTGGCCGCCGAGCTGATCGAGATGGTGGACGCGAAGGCCGACACCGTCGCGCACACGGCATCGGTGGGCAAGCTGTCGCTGCGCGCGCCGAAAGTGCGCGTCGAGCGCGACGCGGCGAAGCGCTGGAGCTTCGAGCGCTGGACGAGCGCCCCGCCGTCGCCTGGGTCCTTTGCAGTCGCGTCGCCAGCCGCGCCTGCGGCATCGCGTGCCGCCGCTGCCGCATCGCGACCCGCCGGCAGCGACACCGCATCGTGGCGCGTCTCCCTCGGCGAGCTCGCCCTCGCGCAAGGCCGCGTCTCCTTCGTCGACAAGGCCGAGGCCGTCCCGGTCGCGCTCGACGTCACCGATCTCGCCGTGCAGATGAGCCGCTGGGCGCTCGACGGCCCGGGCTCCGCGCCGATCCACGTCGCGGCCCGCGTCTTGGTGCCGGCGGGGCCGAGCGGCAAGGCGGTCGGCAGCGGCGTCGTCGGCAAGGTCGACGTGCGCGGCGAGCTCGAGGGCTTCGTGGCCGGCGCGCCGACCAGCGCGCAGGTCGCGCTGCTGCTCCAGGACCTGCCCCTGCACCTGCTCGATCCCTACCTCGACGACGTCGTCAACATCGACGTGCAGAAGGCGCAGACCAGCTTCAAGGGCGACCTGCGCTGGGAGCGGCGCGGCGCCGGCGCGAGCATCGCGCTGCGCGGCGACGCGGCGATCGACGACTTTCGCGCCACCAGCCAGGCCGGCGACCGTGGCGAGCCGCAGCGAGCGCTGGCGATGGTGCGCGACGGCCCGGCCGGCCGGCAGCTCCTCAACTGGAAGACGCTCTCGCTGCGCGGCATCGAGCTGGCGATGGCGCCGGGCGCGGCGACCAAGGTGACCGTCGCCGAGACCGCGCTGAGCGACTTCTTCGCGCGCATCGTGCTCGACGAGTCCGGGCGCCTCAACCTGCAGGACGTCGCGCGGCCGACGCCGGCCGGCGTGGCGGCCTCGGCTCCCGCATCGGCGCCGGCGGCCGCGCCCGTACGCGTGACGATCGCATCGCCGTCGTCGTCGGCCTCGTCTCCGGCGCCGATCGTGCACATGGGCCCGATCTCCGTCGTCAACGGTCGTGTCGCCTACAACGACCGCTTCGTCAAGCCGAACTACAACGCCAACCTGAGCGAGCTCACCGGCCGGCTCGCCGCGTTCTCGTCGGAGCCGCCGGGGCCGGGCCAGCCGCCGCAGCTCGCCGACCTGGCGCTGAAGGGCCGCGTCGAGGGCACGGCGACGCTCGACATCAGCGGCAAGGTCAATCCGCTCGCCAAGCCGCTCGCGCTCGATCTGCAGGCCAAGGTGCGCGACCTCGAGCTGCCGCCACTCTCGCCCTACGCGATCAAGTACTCGGGCTACGGCATCGAGCGCGGCAAGATGAGCGTCGACCTCGCCTACGTCGTGCTGCCGAGCGGCCAGCTCACCGCGACCAACAAGATCGTCCTCAAC
>JAYTHL010000086.1:0-1850 GCA_043732605.1 Rhizobacter sp.
CTCCATGCCGACGCGCCCAAGGTCGTCGAAGCGCACAACGGCACGAATCCACTCGACGCGCCGATCTTTCACCGCTACGACCGGCCCTGATCGAAGCTCTAAGACCGACTGTGCGTGCTTCTCTGAAGAACCGCGCCGACAGTGACTTATTGGCGTGCAGTAGTGGGGACTTGAGGCCGTCCTCAAGCGGGAGGATGTGCACGGCGCCAGCCGGACGCTATGGTTCCCGCATGCAGTTCCCGGACTCCACATTCAGCGCCTTGCGCATCGACAGCGACCGCTTCGATCGCTCGTGGACCCGTCTGCTCTGGCTCGCCGTCGCGCTCACGCTCGTCGCGGCGAGCGCGGGATTGCTCGCCGGGGGCTGACTCCTACGGCTGCGGGCGCAGCCGGGAGCGAAGCGAGGTGGGGTGGCTGATGGGGCTCGAACCCACGACAACAGGAATCACAATCCTGGACTCTACCAACTGAGCTACAGCCACCACGGAAGCTGGCGATTATAGCGAGCGACCCTCAGCGCGGCTCGCTCGCCGCGGCCTCGCGAACGTTGGTCGCGCCCGCGCTGATGCTCACCTTGTAGCGCGACTTCAGCGAGGCGTAGTAGGCCTGGGCCTCGGCCTCCGACCAGACCTGCGCGTATTGCTGCATCGACTGCTCGGGATTGGCGACCGACGGATCGCGCCCGGCCGTCTTCGTGATCTTGGCCAGTGCGTAGCCCTGGTCGCCGAGCGAGACGCCGACGAACGTCGGCAGGGTCGCGACCGGCGCCTTGAGGATGGCGTCGAGCAACGGCCGCGGCAGGTCGCGCGGCGCGGCGCGCGAGACGAGCTGCGGCGTGCCGGGCATCGCCGTGGCCGGCGCGGCGCGCAGGGCGGCCAGGCGGTCGGTGCCGAGCTTGACGGCCTTGGCCGCTGCCTGGCTCGCGGCCAGTTGCTGCTTGACCTTGTCCTTGACCTCGGCGAACGGCAGCTGGTGCGCCGGCACGTACTGGACGACGCGGCCGGCGGCGAGCTGGTTCGCGCCGACGTCGATGGCCTTGGTGTTGCGCTTGTCGCGCGTCGCGTCGCTGCTGAAGAGCGCTTCGAGGAACTTCGGGTTCGTCAGGACGCCGCTGGCCGCCGCAGCCGGCGCCGCCGTGCGGGCGACATGCTGCGCCTTGCGGATCTCGAGCTTCCACTTGTCGGCCGCGGGCTTGAGGCTGTCGGACTGCGTGTAGACGGTGTCGTCGAACTGCACCGCGGCATCGGCGAACCGCTTCTGCGCCAGCTGGTTGCGGACCTCGGTCTCGATCTCCGGACGCACCGACTCGAAGCTCTTCTTCTCGCCGCCGCGCGCGCCGGTGACGCGGATGATGTGATAGCCGAAGTCGCTTTCGACGATGCCGCTGGTCTCGCCCGCCTTCAGGCCGAACGCCGCGTCCTCGAAGGGCTTGACCATCGCGCCGCGGCCGAAGAAGTCGAGGTCGCCGCCCTTGGCGGCCGAGCCCTCGTCGTCGGAGTTCTTGCGCGCGATGTCGGCGAATGCGTCCGGGGTCTTGCGGACCTCCGCCAGGAGCGTCTCTGCCTTGGCGCGGGCCTTCTCGCGCTCGGCCTTGGGCGCGTCCTTGTCGGCCTTGACGAGGATGTGGCTGGCTCGGCGCTCCTCGGCGGAGGTATAGCGCTTCTCGTTCTCGGTGTAGTACTTTCGCAGGTCGTCTTCGGGAATCGAGATGCCCTTCTTCAGCGACTCGAGGTCGAGCACGACGTACTCGATCGATGCTTCCTCCGGCGCCTGGAACTGGCCCGCGTGCGCCGGGTCCCTGTAGTAGGCCTCGACCTCGGCGTCGGTCGGGGCGACGCCGGCGAGCTGGT
>JAYTHL010000087.1:0-1849 GCA_043732605.1 Rhizobacter sp.
GCAGGAGCAACCGTCGATTCTAACGGAGCGAATTCGGCCGGCTCGCTGGGCGGCGGGTCGTCGCGCGCCCGCCGTCAGGCCGCGTCGCCGGCCATGCGCCGCGCGACGCGGATCGCCGTTTCCAGGCTCGACGCGTCGGCGCGGCCACTGCCGGCCAGGTCGAACGCGGTGCCGTGGTCGGGGCTGGTGCGCACGAACGGCAGCCCGAGGGTGACGTTCACGCCGTCGGCAAGCCCCAGGTACTTGACCGGGATCAGCCCGTGGTCGTGCGTCATCGCCACCACGATGTCGAACTCGCCGGGGTGGCTGGCCGTGTGGCGGGCGCGCATGAAGACGGTGTCGGGCGCGAACGGGCCGCTCGCGTCGAGCCCTTCTGCACGCGCTGCGCGGATGGCCGGGGCGATC
Source organism: Rhizobacter sp. (assembly GCA_043732605.1). Taxonomy (GTDB): domain Bacteria; phylum Pseudomonadota; class Gammaproteobacteria; order Burkholderiales; family Burkholderiaceae_C; genus Schlegelella_A. The sequence goes on from JAYTHL010000087.1 coordinate 406, forward strand.
ATCCGCACCTCCTCGTCGCCGAACAGGCCGTCCTCGCCGGCGTGCGGGTTGAGGCCGGCGACGGCGATCCTCGGCGCGCCCGGGCCGAAGCGTGCCGCGGCTGCGCCCGCCATGCGGATCGTTTCGAGCACGGCGGCGAAGGTCACGGCGTCGATCGCGCTGCGCAGCGACTGGTGGATCGTCACCAGCACGACCCGCAGCTCGTCGTTGACCAGCATCATCCGCACCGGCGCAGGTGTGCCGGCGCCCGCGGCGAGCGCCTGCAGCATCTCGGTATGGCCGGGATAGACGACGCCGGCGGCGGCGAACGCGGCCTTGTGGATCGGCGCCGTCACGATCGCCGACGCATGGCCGTCGAGGACCAGCGCAACAGCGGCCTCGATCGAGCGGGCCGCCGCCGCGCCGGCGCGCGCGTCGACCCGGCCCACCGGTGCGTCGATCAGATCGGGAGCGAGTCCCGCGACCTGCAGCACCGGCATGCAATCGGTCGGCAGCGACGCGACGTCGGCCGGCGATGCGATCACCGCCACTGGCAGGAAACCGCCGGTGACGGCCGCCGCCCGGCGCATGACGGCAACATCGCCGACGACGAAACAGCCGGCGGCGGCCGGCGTGCGGCAGAACGCGGCGACGATCTCCGGGCCGATGCCGCAGGCGTCACCCATGGTCAGCGCGATCGGCGCACGCGAAGAAGAAGCCATCGCGCCATTGTCGTCGCGACCCCGCCGCGATAATGGCTCCGCACTCTCGGTCGATTCATGCGCAAGGCTTGGCTTCTCTTCTCGCAGACGGTGACCGTCGCGGTCGCGCTCCTTTTCGTCGTCGCGACCCTGAAGCCGTCCTGGCTGAAGCGCGACGTGGCGACGACGGTTGCGCTCGCGCCGCCGATCGCCGCGCTGCCGGCGCCGGTGCAAAGCATCTCGCTGATCGGCTCGGGCACGGCGATGACGAGCTACAGCGCCGCCGCCAAACGCGCGTCGCCCGCCGTCGTCAGCATCACGGCGAGCCGTGGCGCGGCGCAGCGGCCTGGGGCCGACGACCCGACCTTCCGCTTCTTCTTCGGCGACCGCGGGCGCCAGATGCCGCAGGAGCGGCAGGTCGGACTCGGGTCGGGCGTGATCGTCTCGAGCGACGGCTATCTGCTCACCAACAACCACGTCATCGAAGGCGCCGACGACGTCGAGGTGCTGCTCGGCGACGGCCGCAGCGCGCGGGCCAAGACGGTCGGCGCCGATCCCGAGTCCGACGTCGCGGTGCTCAAGATCGACCTCGACAAGCTGCCGGTGATCGCCTTCGGCGACATCGACCATGTCCAGGTCGGCGACGTCGTGCTCGCGATCGGCAATCCGTTCGGCGTCGGCCAGACGGTGACCTCGGGCATCGTCAGCGCCCTCGGACGCAACTCGCTCGGCATCAACATCTTCGAGAACTTCATCCAGACCGA
>JAYTHL010000088.1:0-6392 GCA_043732605.1 Rhizobacter sp.
CAGCGCCGCGCCTTCCATCTCGACGGCGAGCGCGTCGGGCAGGCGCGTGCGCAAAGCGGCGCAGGCCTCGGTGCTCGAGACGAACGCGTCGCCGCTGACGACGAGGCCGGTGTGCACGCGCGGCGCGGTGATCGCGAACGATCGGAGGTCGTCGGCGCTCAGCGCGCCGGGCGAGCGATCGTCGCCGCCGCGCGTCGCTTCGTCGAGCACGGCGCGCGACGCGGCCGCGAGCGCGTCGGAGAGCGCGGCGTCGCAGCGGAAGCGATCGGTGCCGTACAGCGGGACCTCGTGGCGCGCAAAGAGCGGCGACGCATCCATGTCGTGCTGGAGCAGCGCGCTCGCGACGACGACGTCGCCGACCCGCGCCGACGCGTGCAGGCCGCCCGCCGTGCCCGTGAAGATCGCGTGCGTCGCGCCGAACTCGTGGACGAGCAGCGTCGCCGTCATCGCAGCGGCGACCTTGCCGACGCGCGAGAGCGCGACCACGACGTCCTGGCCGTCGAGATGGCCGACCCAGAACTCGCGACCGGCGAGCTGCACGGGGCGCTCGTCGGGCATCGCGGCGAGCAGCGCGCCGAGCTCCTGCTGCAGGGCGGCGGCGATGGCGATGCGACCCACGGTCAAGCCGGAGTCGAGCGCTTCACGAACGCGGGCGGCCGACGATGCAGCGTCGCCTGCTCGTAGGCGTGGCCGAACGCGAGCAGCCGCGCCTCGCTCCATGCCGCACCCGTGAACGACAGGCCGATCGGCAGGCCGCGCACGAAGCCCGCGGGCACCGTGAGATGCGGATAGCCGGCGACGGCCGCCGGCGCCGAGAAGCCCGCGCCGGAGTGATCGCCGGCGACCGGATCGATCAGCCACGCCGGCCCGCCTGTCGGCGCGATCAACGCGTCGAGGCGGTTCGCCTTCATCACGCGGTCGATCCCGTCGTCGCGCGATCCCTTGCGGCATTCGGCGAGCGCGTCGAGGTAGTCCTTCGCGTCGAGGCCGCCGTAGGCCTGGGCCTTGTCGAAGAGCTCCTGCGCGAACCAGGTCATCTCGCGGTCCTGGTGGGAGCGGTTGAAGGCGATCACGTCGGCGAGCGTCTTGATCTTCGCGTCGGGCGCGAAGGCAGCGAGGTACTTCGGCAGGTCGGCTTTCAGCTCGTAGAGCAGCACTTTCAGCTCCGCGTCGCCGTAGCTCGGCTGCGCAAACTCGATCGGATCGACGATCTCGGCGCCGAGGCGTTTCAGGTCGACGATCGCCTTCTCGATCAGCGCGTCGGCCTCGTCGAAGCCGGTGAAGTAGGCGCGTGCGACACCGAGGCGCGCGCCGCGCAGCGCATCGGCGGGCAAGGCGATCGCCGGGCCGAGAGCGAGGTCGGCGGGCGCCGTCGACGTGATGTCGTCTGCGCCATCGCGCCCGACCATCGCGGCATAGAGCAGCGCCGCATCGGCCACCGTGCGCGTCATCGGGCCGGGCGTGTCCTGCGTGTGCGAGATCGGCACGATGCCGTCGCGGCTGATGCGGCCGACCGTCGGCTTCAGCCCGACCAGGCCGCAGATCGACGACGGCGAGACGATCGAGCCGTCGGTCTCGGTGCCGACGCCGAGCGGTGCGAGGCCGGCCGCGATCGCTGCCGCGGTGCCCGAGCTCGAGCCGCTGGTGTTGCGGTCGAGCGCATACGGATTCCTCGTCAGGCCGCCGCGCGCGCTCCAGCCGCTCACCGAGCGCGTCGAGCGGATGTTGGCCCACTCGCTCAGGTTGGTCTTGCCGAGGATCACCGCACCGGCGTCGCGCAGGCGCTTGACGATGTGCGCGTCGCGCGGCGCGCGGATGCCGTCGAGCGCCAGCGAGCCGGCGCTCGTGCTCGTGCGGTCGCCGCAGGCGATGTTGTCCTTCACCAGCACCGGCAGGCCGTGCAGGGGGCCGCGCGTCTTGCCGGCCTTGCGCTCGGCATCGAGCGCTTTCGCGATCGCGATCGCGTCGGGGTTCAGTTCGATGACGCTGTGCAGCGCCGGCCCGGCCCTGTCGATCGCGGCGATGCGCGCGAGGCAGTCGCGCACCAGCTGCTCCGACGTGAGTCCCCCGGCGGCCATCGCCTCCGCAAGCGCCGCGGCGCTCGGCTGCTCGGTGGTAGACGACGTCGACGGGCTTCGGGGTGCGGCCATGAGGGAGCTCTCGAATGACAGCAGCGATGCCGAGGACAGGAGGATCGTGCGTCGTTGCATGGAGGCGTGGAACGGTCGGGGCGACGTTCGATTCTGGCGGAACGGGCGCGGCGCCGTTTTGCATTCGTGCCGTAATGCGGGCATGCATGCCGTGCCGCCGGAGCGACCGCCGTCGTCGACGCATCGCGTCGCGCGCTGGCTCGTGCCGCGCGGTGCGAGCGCCGAGGCGTGGCCGCTGCTCGCATCGCGCACGCTGCGCGCTTTCGCCGACGGCTACATGGCGCTGCTGCTGCCGGCGTATCTGCTCGCGCTCGGCTTCGGCACGCTCGACGTCGGCATCCTCAGCACGGCGACGATGCTCGGCTCGGCCCTCGCCACCCTGGCCGTCGGCGCGTGGGGCCACCGCTTCGCCGGCCGCCGCCTGCTTCTCGGCGCGGCGCTGCTCATGGTCGCGACCGGCATCGGCTTCGCTGGCTTCGCGTCGTTCTGGCCGCTGCTGCTCGTGGCCTTCGTCGGCACGCTCAATCCGAGCTCGGGCGACGTCAGCGTCTTCCTGCCGCTCGAGCACGCCCGCCTGGCGCACGCCGCGCGAGGTTCGGCGCGGGTTGCCCTCTTCGCGCGCTACAGCGTGCTCGGCGCGGCGTTCGCTGCGCTCGGCGCGCTCGCCGCGTCGGTACCCGACGGGCTCGTCCGCGTCGGTGCGCTCTCGCGCGTCGACGCGCTGCGGGCGATGTTCGCGCTCTATGGCGCCATCGGGCTCGGCGTGTTCCTGCTCTACCGGCGGTTGCCGGGCACGAGCGGCGATGGCGCCGCCGCGCCAACGGCGCCGCTCGGCCCGTCGCGCCGGGTCGTCGTGCAGCTGGCGGCCCTCTTCAGCGTCGATGCCTTCGCCGGCGGCCTCGTCGTCAACTCGTTGCTATCGCTCTGGCTGTTCGAGCGCTTCGGCTTCTCGCTGACCCAGGCCGCGGCGTTCTTCTTCTGGGCCGGCCTGCTCAGTGCCGCCTCGCAGCTCGCCGCGCCGCACGTCGCGGCGCGCATCGGCCTGCTCAACACGATGGTCTTCACCCACCTGCCGGCCAACGTCTGCCTCGTGCTCGCGGCATTCGCGCCGACCCTGCCGCTGGCGCTGGGGCTGCTCTTCGTGCGCGCCGCGCTGTCGCAGATGGACGTGCCGACACGCACCGCGTACGTCATGGCCGTCGTGACGCCGGCCGAGCGCGGCGCGGCGGCAAGCTTCACGGCCGTGCCGCGCAGTCTGGCCGCGGCGCTCAGCCCGACGCTCTCGGGCGCGCTGTTCGCGGCCGGTCTGTTCGCGCTGCCCCTGGCCGGCTGCGGCGTGCTGAAGATCGCCTACGACCTCGCGCTCTGGCGCGCGATGCGCCGCCATCGCGTCGACGGGCTGTGAGTCGTGGCGGTCTCCCCTGACGCTCCGACGCGCGCCGCGCTTCAGCCGACGCGCTCGGCGTCGTAGCCCTCGGCGCGCATCGCAGCGAGGATCTTCTCGATGTGCGCCGTGCCGCGCGTCTGCACCACGACCTCGATCTGCACGCGCTCGACCGAGAGCGAGGTGAACGCGCGCTGGTGCTGGACCTCGTCGATGTTGGCGCCGAGGCGGGCGAGCAGCGCGGCGATGTCGGCGAGCGCGCCGGGCACGTCGCGCACGTTGACGCGCAACCGCGCGAGCCGGCCCGACTTGACCATGCCGCGCTCGATGATCTCGGCCAGCACCAGCGGCTCGATGTTGCCGCCGCAGAGCACCAGCCCGACCTTCCTGCCGGCGAAGCGGGCACTGTCCTTCAGCAGTGCCGCGAGGCCGACGGCGCCGGCGCCCTCGACCACCGTCTTCTCGATCTCGAGCAGCATCAGCATCGCCTGCTCGATGTCGTCTTCCGAGACGAGGACCACGTCGTCGACGAGCGCCTTGATGATCGGCAGCGTCAGCGCGCCGGGCGACTTCACGCCGATGCCGTCGGCGATCGTCGCCTGGCCCGATTCCTGGTCGCCGCCGTGCATCGCATTCCACGCCGCCGGGAAACGCTCGGTCTGCACGCCGACGATACGGATGCCCGGGCGGATCGCCTTTGCCGCCGTCGCCATGCCGGCGATCAGGCCGCCGCCGCCGATGGCGACGACGAGCATGTCGATGGCCGGCTGCTGCTCGAGCATCTCGAGCGCGACCGTCCCCTGGCCGGCGACGATGGCCAGGTCGTCGAACGGATGCACGACCGTCAGGCCACGCTTGGCGGCGAGCGCGAGGCCGGCGACGCGCGCGTCCTCGAAGGTATCGCCCTGGAGCACGACCTCGGCGCCGAAGCCGCGCGTGTTCTCGACCTTCACCGACGATGCGAAGCGCGGCATCACGATCGTTGCCGCGATGCCCATGCGCTCGGCGTGGTACGCGACCGCCTGCGCGTGGTTGCCGGCCGAGACGGCGAGCACGCCCTTGGCGCGCTCTTCGGCCGTCAGCTGGGCCATCTTGTTGAGCGCGCCGCGCTCCTTGAACGAGGCCGTGAACTGCAGGTTCTCGAACTTCAGGAACACCTCGCAGCCGCAGATCGCCGAGAGCGTCCGTGACGCCAGGCACGGCGTCACGCCGATCTCGCCCTGGAGCCGGTCGGCGGCGGCGCGGACGTCTTCGATCGTCAGACCTGCAGGCGCGATTTCCATCACGTCATTGTCACCGGACGGTGTGCCGGACGGATGCGGCAGCGTCAGAATTCCAGCAGCGACACGCTGCTTCTTCGCGGCGCGTTCCGGCCTCGTCACAGGAGCCCCGATGACGCCTCTGCTCCGCTCGCTCGCCGCCTGCGCGCTGGTCGCGCTGCCGCTGCTGGCGCACGGGCAGCTCGCGATGCTGCGGCCCGGCGCCGCGGGTCCGGCGCCGACGACGCTGGCCGCGCCGAGCAAGCCGGACGGGCAGATGCGCTACGCGCTCGGCGCCGGCGCGAGCTATCTCTCCGCGACGAGCGCGAACGCGGCCACCTTCAACCTCGGCGCCGAGAGCGCGGTCGCGACGACGGAGAGCCGCTGGCGCTTCGGCGGCAAGGCACTCTGGTCGCGCACCGTCGGCGAGACGGCCAGCGACAGCGTGACGCTCGTCCTGGTCCAGGAATCGCACCATCGCTGGAGCGGCGGCACCTGGCTGACGGAGAAGTTCTCGGTGCTGCCGGGTCTCAGGGCCGGCGAAGGTCTGCGCACGACGTTGGAGACCGGCGTGACGGTCGCGACCTCGCCCTTCTTCAGCATCAACGTCGGCGTGTTGCAGCGCTACGATGTCAACGCCGCGGTGCGGCGCAGCGACCCGGTCTTCGTGACGGCGATCGCGCTCAAGCTGCCCTGACGGGCAGCGCGAGGCTCAGCCGACCCGCACGACCTTCAGCATGTTCGTGCCGCCCGGGTAGCCCATCGGCTCGCCGCAGGTGATGCCGTAGGTGTCGCCGGGCTTGAGCACGCCGGCGGCGACGAGGATCTGCTCGGCGTGCTGCAGCGCCGTGTCGCGGTCCTCGAAGTTGGGCATCAGCAGCGGCGTGACGTTCCTGTACATCGCCATCCGCCGCTGGCTCTTGATCTGCGAGGTGAGGCCGAAGATCGGCACGTGGATCTTCTGCCGACTCATCCAGAGCGCCGTCGAGCCCGACTCGGTGAGCGCGAGGATCGCCTTGCAGCCGAGGTGGTAGGCCGTGAACAGCGCGGCCATCGCGATCGACTGATCGATCCGGCCGAAGGTCTTGTTGGTGAAGCCGGCGTCGAGCGAGATCTCCTCGGCGCGCTCGGCCTCCACGCAGATCGAGGCCATCATCTCGACGGTCTCGACCGGATAGCGGCCGGCTGCGGTCTCGGCCGAGAGCATCACGGCATCGGTGCCGTCGAGGACGGCGTTGGCGACGTCGCTCACCTCGGCGCGCGTCGGCACCGGGTTGACGATCATCGACTCCATCATCTGGGTCGCGGTGATGACGACGCGGTCGAGCTCGCGCGCCATCTTGATCATCCGCTTCTGCAGCGCCGGCACGGCCGCGTTGCCGACCTCGACGGCGAGGTCGCCGCGCGCGACCATGATCCCGTCTGACGCGCGCAGGATCGACTCGAGCACCGGGATCGCCTCGCTGCGCTCGATCTTGGCGATCATCTGCGGCTTGTGGCGCCACTTCTCGCCGGCGACGTTGCCGAGCTGGCGCGCCATCTCCATGTCGGTGGCGCTCTTCGGGAAGCTCACCGCCAGGTACTCGCACTGGAACGACA
>JAYTHL010000089.1:0-1837 GCA_043732605.1 Rhizobacter sp.
CGCGGAGCACGCGCCGCGCGCCGTCGTCCACTTCGCTGCCGAGAGCCACGTCGACCGCAGCATCCACGGGCCGGCGGAATTCGTGCGCACCAACGTCCAGGGAACGTTCACGCTGCTCGAGGCTGCGCGCGCCCACTGGTCGAAGCTCGCAGGCGCCGACAAGGCCGCGTTCCGCTTCCTCCACGTCTCGACCGACGAGGTCTACGGGTCGCTCTCGAAGACCGACCCGGCATTCTGCGAATCCGACACCTACGAGCCGAACAGCCCCTACTCCGCGAGCAAGGCGGCGAGCGATCACCTCGTGCGCGCGTGGCATCACACCTACGGCCTGCCGGTGCTCACCACCAACTGCAGCAACAACTACGGGCCGTTCCATTTCCCCGAGAAGCTGATCCCGCTGATGATCGTCAACGCCCTCGCCGGCAAGCCGCTGCCGGTCTACGGCGACGGCCAGCAGATCCGCGACTGGCTCTACGTGAAGGACCACACCTCGGCGATCCGCACCGTTCTCGCGAACGGCAAGGTCGGCGAGACCTACAACGTCGGCGGCTGGAACGAGAAGCCGAACCTCGACATCGTCCACGCTGTCTGTGGCCTGCTCGACGAGCTGAAGGCGCATCCCGACGGCTCGTACACGCGGCACATCACGCATGTCACCGACCGGCCCGGCCACGATCGCCGCTACGCGATCGACGCGAGCAAGATCGAGCGCGAACTCGGCTGGCGTCCGGCGGAGACGTTCGAGACCGGCCTGCGCAAGACCGTGCTCTGGTACCTCGACAACGCAGCGTGGGTCGAACGGGTGCAGACCGGCGCCTACCGCGACTGGGTGGCGGCGAACTACGAACGTCGCACGGCGTGAAGATCCTGCTCTTCGGCAAGAACGGCCAGGTCGGCTGGGAGCTGCAACGCTCGCTCGCCGTGCTCGGCGAGGTGATCGCGGTCGACACCGACAGCGAGCCACCGTGGCGGCCGGACTTCCTCGACCTCGACGCGATCACGGCACTGATCGATCGCGCCGCGCCCGACCTCATCGTCAATGCCGCGGCCCACACGGCGGTCGACAAGGCCGAAGCCGAGCCCGATCTTGTCCGTGCGATCAATGCCACTGCCGTCGGCACGATGGCGCGCGCAGCCGCGGCGCGCAAGGCCTGGCTCGTCCACTACAGCACCGACTACGTCTTCGACGGCAGCGGCAGCACGCCGTGGACCGAAGACGCGCCGACCGCACCGCTCAGCGTCTACGGCCGCAGCAAGGCCGAGAGCGAACAGCTCATCCGCGCGAGCGGCTGCCGCCACCTGATCCTTCGCACCAGCTGGGTCTTCGGCGCGCGGGGCGACAACTTCGCGAAGATCATGCTGCGCCTGGCTCGCACGCGCGACGCGCTGAACGTCATCGACGACCAGGTCGGCGCGCCGACCGGAGCTGAGCTGCTGGCCGACGTCACGGCGCACGCCTGCCGCATCGCTGCCGTGCGACCCGAGCTCTCGGGCACGTATCACGCAGTCGCGTCGGGCGCGACGAGCTGGCACGGCTATGCGCGCCACGTCATCGACTTCGCGCGCGCGCACGGCCAGACGCTGCGCGTCGCGAACGACGCGATCAAGGCGATCCCGACGTCGTCCTATCCGCAGGCCGCGACCCGGCCGAAGAATTCCCGCCTCGATACGCACAAGCTGCGCGAGGCCTTCGACATCTCGTTGCCGACATGGCAAGCAGGAGTGGACCGCATGCTGAACGAAGTGCTCGTGGCGAAGGAAGGCCCGTGACCGTGACCTCGACACGCAAGGGAATCATCCTCGCCGGCGGCTCCGGCAGCCGCCTCCATCCGGCCAC
>JAYTHL010000090.1:0-1836 GCA_043732605.1 Rhizobacter sp.
GCCAGCGCCTAGACGACAACAGCGCGAACCGAATCCAAAACCGCCGGGCAACCCCCGGCGGTTTTTTTTGGTCTCGCCGACCCGAAGGAGAAGACGCCATGGTGAAAAGCACGTCAACGTCCGCCGAAAGTGCGTATGCGAACAGCGAGCGCACGAGCCGCACGGACGACCTGCGGATCGAGAACGTGATGCCCCTGCCGCCGCCGGAGCATCTGATCCGCTTCTTCCCGATCGCGGGCACGCCGGTCGAGCAGCAGATCGGCACGACGCGCGAGCGCGTGCGCCGGATCATGCGGCGCGAGGACGATCGCCTGCTCGTGATCATGGGTCCGTGCTCGATCCACGATCCGCTCGCGGCCGTCGAGTATGCGAAGAAGCTCAAGGCCGAGCGCGACCGCTTCGCCGGCACGCTCGAGATCGTGATGCGCGTCTATTTCGAGAAGCCGCGCACGACGGTCGGCTGGAAAGGGCTGATCAACGATCCTTACCTCGACGAGACGTATCGCATCGACGAGGGCCTGCGCATCGGCCGCCAGCTCCTGCTCGAGATCAACAAGCTCGGCATGCCGGCCGGCAGCGAGTTCCTCGACGTGATCTCGCCGCAATACCTCGGCGACCTGATCGCCTGGGGCGCGATCGGTGCGCGGACGACCGAGAGCCAGGTGCACCGCGAGCTCGCCTCGGGCCTGTCGGCACCGATCGGCTTCAAGAACGGCACCGACGGCAACATCAGGATTGCCATCGACGCGATCCAGGCTGCGGCACGCCCGCACCACTTCCTCTCGGTGCACAAGAACGGCCAGGTCGCGATCGTCGAGACCCGCGGCAATCCCGATTGCCACGTCATCCTGCGCGGCGGCAAGACGCCGAACTACGACGCCGCCTCGATCGCCGCGGCCTGCCAAGAGATCGAATCGGCGAAGCTGCCGTGCACCTTGATGGTCGACTGCAGCCACGCCAACAGCGGCAAGCTGCACTCGCGCCAGGTCGAGGTCGCGCGCGCCGTGGCGACGCAGGTTGCCGGCGGCAGCCGCTGCGTCTTCGGCGTGATGGTCGAAAGCCACCTGCGGGAGGGCGCTCAGAAGTTCGTCGCGGGGAAAGACGATCCGGCCAAGCTCGCCTACGGGCAGAGCATCACCGATGCCTGTCTCGGCTGGGACGACTCGGTGGCGACGCTGGAGACGCTGAGCGCCGCAGTCGCGGCGCGCCGGGCTTCGCAGGGCGCCGCACTGGCCCACGACCCGGCGTGATCCGGCGCTGAGCCGCCGCGACGCCCGACTCAGTCGGCGTCGCGGGCCAGGCGCTCGCTGCGCCAGTACACGTCGTCGCCGCCGAGCCCGTCGAGGTTGGCGCGGTTGAGAACGCGGGCGAGCACGAAGAGCAGGTCGCTCAGCCGGTTGAGGTACTGGCGCGACTCGCTGCGAACCGCGTCGCTCGCGGCGAGCGCGACGAGCGCGCGCTCGGCCCGACGCGCCACCGTGCGGCTCACGTGCGCCAGCGCAGCGCTGCGCGTCCCCGCCGGCAGGATGAACTCCTTCAGCCGCGGCAGCGTCGCGTTGTAGTGCGCGAGCGCTTCGTCGAGGCGGAGCAAGGCCTCGACCTTGAGCAACGCATAGCCCGGGATCGAGAGCTCGCCGCCGAGATTGAAGAGCTCGTGCTGGATCACCACCAGCAGCGCGCGGACATCGTCGGGCAGCGGCTCGGCGAGGATCACGCCGAGCGTCGAGTTCAGCTCGTCGACGTCGCCGAGGGCGGCGATGCGCAGGTCGCTTTTCGCGACGCGCGTGCCGTCGCCGAGACCGGTCGTGCCGTCGTCGCCCGTGCGGGTCGCGATCT
>JAYTHL010000091.1:0-6367 GCA_043732605.1 Rhizobacter sp.
GCCGCCTTGCCGTCGCCGCCGCGCGAGAACGGCGTCCGGCCCGAGCCCTTGAAGGCGATGTCGCGGCGCTGTCCGGCACGGTCGATCATCTCGCCGAGCAGGACCGCGCGGCCGTCGCCGAGCTGCGGCGAGAAGCCGCCGAACTGGTGGCCTGCGTAGGCCTGCGCGATCGGCTCGGCGCCTTCAGGCACGACGTTGCCGGCGAAGAGGGCCGCGCCTGCCTCGCCCGCCAGCGCTGCGACGTCGAGGCCGAGCTCCTCGGCAAGCGGCGCGTTGAAGAAGATCGTCTTCGGCGCGGGCACGACGGCCGGTCGCCACGGCACGGAGAAGCCGGCAAGCTCGCGGGCGTAGGAGTTGTCGAGGGTGAGAAGCGAGGCAGCCATCGGGAGGGAACGAGCCGGATAGCGAAGTGTGAACGAGCCGCGATGCCCGCTTTGAAGCGAGGCCGAATCGGGCTTGCGGCGGGCCGATCTGCGCGGGTGCTGTCATGATGATCGCGCGACTCCGACGGTGGGCCGCGAGAGGCGAGACGAGGCGATGAGCATCGCGAGAAGGACCCGCTGGCGCGCACGCCGGTCGATGACGCGCGACGACGAGCCGCGGCAACGCATCCCTGCCGACGGCGTCGAGTGGGCGGGGCCGACGCGCAAGGCACGGGCCATCGCCGTGCTGATCGCGATCGCCTTCGCGGCAATCACCTTCGCGGTCGTGAGCCGCGTCTGGCGCCAGGCCGCGCCGCCGCCGCCACCGCCGCCGCCATGGCCGACCTCCGTCGAGGTCAGGCTGATTCCGACGCCGACGACGACGACGACGACGACGCACGCGCCAACGCCGATGCCGACGCGCTAACCCCGCACGTCCGCCAACTCCGCGAAGCGCAGCGACGCCTCGGCGCCGCCGACGACGAGCTCGGCGATCGAGATCGGCAATTTGAAACGACGCGGCCCGGCGCTGCCCGGGTTGACGAAGAGGACGCCATCGCGCTCCACGGCGCTTGGCTGGTGCGAATGGCCGGAGACGACGACGCGCACGCCCGCAGCTTCGGGATCGATGTCGATCGCGGCGATGTCGTGGACCACGTACAGCACGATGCCGCCGATCTCGACGAGCTCCGATTCGCGCAGCGACGCGGCCCACGTGCCGCGGTCGTTGTTGCCGCGCACGGCCGTCGTCGGGGCGATGGCGTCGAGCGCGTCGAGCACGGCACGCTCGCAGATGTCGCCGGCGTGGACGATGTGGTCGCAGCCGCGCAGGAAGGCGACCGCGTCGGGCCGCAGCAGGCCGTGCGTGTCGGAGAGCAGACCGATGCGCGTGCTCATGCCGGTCGCACCCTTCAGATCGTCAGCGTACTCAGCACCGAGCGCGTGAAGCTCGCGGTGTCGCCCGTGCCGCGGATGTCACCGGTGCGCGCGCTCGGGTCGCCGAGCGCCGCGGTCGTCGCCCGCGTCATCGACGCCGCCATGCGCACCGCGCCGTCGTGCCCGCGGGCGTGGCCGAGCCACTCGAACATCATCCGCGCCGATTCGATCATCGCGTAGGGATTGGCGATGCCGCGCCCGGCGATGTCGGGTGCCGAGCCGTGCGTCGCCTGCGCCATCGCGACGTCGCCGTCGCCGATGCACAGGCCCGGCGCCATGCCGAGGCCGCCGACCAGGCCCGCGGCCTCGTCGGAGAGGATGTCGCCGAACATGTTGGTCGTGACGACGACGTCGAAGCTCTGCGGATCGCGCACGAGCCGCATCGCGAAGGTGTCGACGATGACGTCGTCGACGCGCACGTCGGGATACTCGGCCGCGAGCTTCCTGCACTCCTCGACGAACATGCCGCAGCTGAGCTTGAAGACAGTGTCCTTGTGGACGTAGGTCAAGTGCTTGCGACGCTGGCGTGCGAGCTCGAACGCGGCCTTCGCAACCCGGCGGCTGCCGGTGCGCGTGATGACGCGCACCGAGAGCGTCACCTCGTCGTTCGGCCGGAACTCGCCGTTGCCGACGAGCATGTTGCGGTCGGGCTGGAAGCCCTCGTTGTTCTCGCGCACGATCACCAGATCGATGCCGTCGTGCAGGCAGCCGATGTCGGGATACGAGCGCGTCGGCCGCACGTTGGCGAACAGGTTGAACTGCTTCCTCAGGATCGGATGCGGGTTGATCGCGTTCGGCCCCTTCGGATAGGCGCGGTGGCCGATCGGGCCGAGGATCCAGCCGTCGAGCGTCTTCAGCGTCGCCAGGGTCTCGGGCGGCAGCGTGTGGCCGTGGCTCGCGAGCGCGGTCGCGCCGATCGGCAGCGGATGCCAGTCGATGGCGACGCCGTGCAGCTCGGCGGCGGCGCGGGCGATCTCGATGGTGGCGGGAACGATCTCGCGACCGATGTCGTCGCCGTCGAGGATGCCGATGCGCAGCGGGGTCGTGGAGGTCATGTCGGGCTCGGCGTCGTCGTTGGCGTCACGGGTGGCAGAGCGCGGTCAGCGTCCGCATGTCGGTCAGCGACGCGAGACCGCGCCACTGCCCGGTGATCTCGCGCGATCGCGCAGCCCCGAGCACGGGCGCGACGAGCCCATCGAACTTCGCCTCGAGCTGCGCGTCGGACAAGGGATTCTTCATCGACCCGATCGCATGCTCGACGCGCACCTCGACACTGCGACCGTCCTTGAGCAGCGCCGTCACGATGGCGGCGTCCTCGTGGACGCCGTCGTCGACGGTCGCGTTGACCCGGTCGCGCAGCGCCACCAGGCGCGGGTCGGTGACGACGGCGTCGGAGAACTCGTCCTCGCCGGCGCGTCCGTAGATCAGACCCGCCGCGGCGCCGTGATAGACGCTGAACTTGCCCTGCAGGCCATCCTTCGGCGTCTTCTTGCCGGTGAGCTCGAGTACCAGCGAGTGCACGCGCAGCTCGATCCGCTCGACCTGCTCGGGCGTGATGCCTTGCGCCTTCAGCTGCACGCAGGCGTCGATGCTCGGATGGATGACGATGCCGCAGGCGAACGGCTTGTAGGTGTTGAACGAGATCTCGAAGCGCTCGCCGAGCGCGTCGGTGACCTCGTGCCACTCGCGCTTGTCGGAGACGACCTGGACGAAGCCGCGCGGCGCCTCGAGCGCGCGCGCGCTCGCCGTGAAGCCGTTCTGCGCGAGCAGTGCCGACATCAGCCCGGCCCGCGCCGCGGCGCCCGGATGGAACGGCTTGGTCATCGTCCCGAACTGCTCGCGCAAGCCGACCGGCTGCGACGCGGCGATGCCGAGCGCCATCGTCGTCGCCTGGACGTCGAGGCCGAGCAGGCGGGCGCAGCCGGCAGCCGCGCCGAGCGTGCCGGTCGAGCCGGTGATGTGCCAGCCGCGGTCGTAGTGGTCGGGATACATGACGTTGCCGATGCGGCAGGCGACGTCGATGCCGAGGACGAGCGCGTCGATCACGTCACGGCCCGACGCGCCGCGCAGCTCGGCGAGCGCGAGCACGGCAGAGGCGACCGGCCCGGCCGGATGGATGATCGTCTTCAGGTGCGTGTCGTCGAAGTCGAAGGTGTGCGAGGTGATGCCGTTGACGAGCGCCGCGCTCGCGATGTCGACGCGCTCGGCGCGCCCGAGCACCGTCGCCTGCGGCGCGGGGTCGAGCACGTGCACCGCGGCGAGCGCGGCATCGGCCGACTCGTGATGCGCCGCGCCGATCGCGCAGCCGAGCCAGTTGAAAAACGTGCGATGCGCTTCGTGCTCGACCGCGTCGCTCCAGCCGCGCGAGCGGTGGCCGGCGACGAGCTTCGCGAGGATGTCGGTGATCGGCGGCGCGGCGGTGTCGGCGGCGACGTGCGTGTTGCGGGCCACGGTCATTCCTCCAGGCGGATGTTGCGGGCCTTGGCGAGCGCCGTCCAGCGCGCGACCTCGGAGCGGATGTATTGGCCGAACTGCTCGGGCGACATCGGCCACGGCTCGACCGCCTCGGTCGCGAGCTTCTCGGCCAGGTCGGGCGACTTCAGGACCGCGACCTGGGTCTCGTTGAGACGCTTGACGACGTCGGCCGGAATGCCCGCCGGGCCGACCGAGCCGTACCACTGCATCGCGTCGAAGCCCTTGAAGCCGATCTCCTCCATCGTCGGCACGTCCTTCAGCTGCGGGCTGCGCTGCTTGCCGGTGACGGCGAGCGCGCGCATGCGGCCCGAGCGCAGATGCGGCAGGGCGGCGGCGAGGCCGGGGAACATCGCCTGCGTCTGGCCGCCGAGCAGGTCGTTGATCGCCGGCGCGATGCCGCGGTACGGGATGTGGACCATGAAGGCGCCCGTCTCCTGCTTGAAGAGCTCCATCGTCAGGTGGGTGAGCGAGCCCGGCCCGGCCGATCCGTAGCTGACCTTGCCCGGGTTGCGCTTGACGTAGTCGATGAACTCCTTGACCGACTTCGCCGGCACGGCGTCGTTGATCGCGAGGACGTTGGGCGTCGCGCCGATCATGCCGATCGGCGTGAAGTCCTTGATCGCGTCGTAGTTGACCTTGCGCGTCGCCGGCGTCGTGCCGTGGGTCGCGACGTAGCCCTGCAGCAGCGTGTAGCCGTCGGGCGGCGCGTGCGCGGTCGTCATGCAGGCGATCACGCCGCCGCCGCCGCTCTGGTTGTCGACGACGAAGCTCTGGCCGAGTGCGCGGCCCCAGCGTTCGCCGACGACGCGCGCGATCATGTCGTTGCCGCCGCCGGCCGCGACCGGGACGATGTAGCGGATCGGCTTGGTGGGATAAGACTGTGCGCGTGCGAAGCCCGGCAGCGCGAGTGCAGCCGAGGCGGCCTGCAGCAGGTGGCGTCTTTGCATGACATTGTCTCCGTCTTCGTTCTAGTGACGCGATCGTCGCCGTGCGGCGCTTGGCTGTAAATTGCAAGTTTCTGAGGCTTTGATGCAGGAACTGCATGAACGACCGAGATCGCCGCGCATGCTGAAACCGTCCCTCGCCGATCTGCGCGCCTTCGTCACAGTCGGCGAGCTGCACAGCTTCGCCGCGGCCGCGAAGGCGCTGCACCTGTCGCAGCCGGCCCTGTCGCGGCGCATCTCCCATCTCGAGGACCAGCTCGGCGTGCGTCTGGTCGACCGGACGACGCGCACCGCCGGCCTCACCCTGCTCGGCAAGCGCTTCCTCGGCGAGATGAGCGGCCTGGTCGAAGACCTCGACCGCTCGGTCCTCAGCCTGCGCGACGCGGCCGAGCTCGAGACCGGCGACGTGACCATCGGCTGCGTCTTCTCCGCCGTCCACCACTTCCTGCCGCCGGTGATCCGCGCATTCCAGGAGCGCCATCCGCGCGTCCTCGTTCGCATCGTCGAGGAAGGGGCCGACGAAGTGCTCGCCAGCGTCAAGCACGGCGAGGCCGATCTGGCCGTGAACTACATCGGCATGCAGGATCCCGAGGTCGAGTTCACGCCGCTCCTGAAGGAGCCTTACGTGCTCGCGTGCCCGGCCGGCCATCCGCTGGCCAAACGCCGCTCGGTGAAGTGGGGCGAGCTTGCGAAGTACCCGCACGCGCGGGTCTCGCACGCCTCGCGCAACCGCCTGCTGATCGATCAGGCGCTCGCCGAGCTGCCGCCGCTGCCGCGGCCGATCATCGAGGTGCGCCACGTCTCGACCCTGATCGGACTCGTCGAGAGCGGCCTGGCCCTGGCGGTCGTGCCGCGACTCACGCTGCCGACCGGCCCGGCGGCGGCGGTCGTCGGCATCAGGCTGGAGCAGCCCGCGATCAGCCGAACGCTGGCCATCGTCAAGCGCTCGGGACGCAGCTTGTCGCCTGCAGCCACCGCCTTCGCGCGCTTGTTGTCAAGCGCCGGTAAGGGAAAGTAGGCGCCAACGGCAAATCTCGCGTCAACGGAACACCAACAGCGGACGTTTGAAGCTCGGGCGCGGCGATTCCGGGCCGGGATCGCACGAGCGATCTCGAGCACCACCGCCGACACTCGTTTCGCACATCAGAACCACACTCTTCGAGGAATCCACAATGAAGAACGCACTCATCGCCATCGCTTTCCTGTTCGGCGCCGTCGGCGCCCACGCGCAAGCCACCACGGCCGCCAAGGAGACCGCCAAGGCCACCGCCGAGTCGACCAAGGCGGCTGCCGAGAGCACCAAGGCTGCCGTCAGCGGCGAGCCGGCCAAGACCATGCACAAGACGAAGGCCAAGGTGCACCGCGCGAAGGCCCGTCACGCCCGCCACGAGGCCAATGACGCGGCGAAGGAAGCCACCAAGTAAGACGGCATCCGGTTCAGCGCCGCACGCGGCGCTGCGCAGACAAAAGCGCGGCATCGGCCGCGCTTTTTCTTTGGCGAGTCGACTTTTGCCGGGCGAAACCGCCGTCCTATACTGAATCGGACCGGGCGCCGGCCGGATCGACATTGGAGATGCCCTTGCAGATCGC
>JAYTHL010000092.1:0-1829 GCA_043732605.1 Rhizobacter sp.
AGGTGTAGCGATCGTCTGCCACGACTTTTTCGGAGATCAGGATCGAATCTTCGAAGTTGTAGCCGTTCCACGGCATGAAAGCGACCAGCATGTTCTGACCCAGGGCGAGTTCGCCGAGGTCAGTCGATGCGCCGTCGGCGATCACGTCGTGCTTGGCAACGCGGTCGCCGACCTTGACGATCGGACGCTGGTTGATGTTGGTGTTCTGGTTCGAACGCGTGTACTTGATCAGGTTGTAGATGTCGACGCCGACTTCACCTGCCAGCGCTTCATCGTCATTGACCCGAATCACGACGCGGCCCGCATCGATGTAGTCGACGATACCGCCGCGCAGAGCCTGCACGGTGGTACCGGAGTCGACCGCAACCGTGCGCTCGATTCCGGTGCCGACGAAGGCTTTTTCAGGACGCAGGCAAGGCACCGCCTGGCGCTGCATGTTTGCACCCATCAACGCGCGATTCGCGTCATCATGCTCGAGGAACGGAATCAGCGATGCAGCAACCGACACGATCTGGCCCGGCGCCACGTCCATGTACTGCACGCGCTCCGGCGACACCAGAATCGTCTCGCCGGCCTCACGTGCCGAGACCAGTTCGTCCGACAGCTTGCCGGACTTGTCGATCGTGGCATTCGCCTGGGCGATGATGTAACGACCCTCTTCAATTGCCGAGAGGTAATCTATCTGGGTCGTGATCTTGCTATCGTTGACCTTGCGATACGGCGTCTCGAGGAAACCATATTCGTTCAGGCGCGCATACAGTGCGAGCGAGTTGATCAGGCCGATGTTCGGGCCTTCCGGCGTTTCGATCGGGCAGACGCGGCCGTAATGCGTCGGGTGCACATCGCGCACCTCGAAGCCGGCTCGCTCGCGCGTCAAACCACCCGGGCCCAGGGCCGAGACGCGCCGCTTGTGCGTGATTTCGCTCAGCGGGTTGGTCTGGTCCATGAACTGGCTGAGCTGCGAGGCGCCGAAGAACTCTTTCAACGCGGCCGAAATTGGCTTCGAGTTGATCAAGTCATGCGGCATCAAGGCTTCGGTCTCGGCCTGGCCGAGGCGTTCCTTCACAGCCTTCTCGATCCGTGCCAAACCGCTGCGGTACTGGTTCTCGGCCAGCTCGCCAACGCAACGAACACGGCGATTGCCGAGGTGGTCGATGTCATCGACTTCGCCGCGGCCGTTGCGCAGCTCGACGAGGATCTTGACCACGTCGAGGATGTCCTCGTTGGACAGGGTCATCGAGCCTTCAGCCGAATCGCGGCCGACGCGGGCGTTGAACTTCATGCGGCCGACGCGGGAGAGGTCGTAGCTGTCGCCGTTGTAGAACAGGCGCTGGAACAGGGCCTGCACCGCGTCTTCGGTCGGCGGCTCGCCGGGGCGCATCATGCGGTAGATGGCCACCCGCGCCGCGAGTTCGTCAGCGGTCTCGTCGGCGGCCAGGGTCTGGCTGATGTAGGCGCCTTCGTCGAGCTCGTTGGTATACAGGCACTGCATGTCCTTGATGCCTGCTGTGCGCAGCTTCTTCAGCAGCGCTTCTGTCAGCTCGTCGTTGGCCTTGGCCACGATCTCGCCGGTTTCGGCATCGACCATGTTGCGGGCGATGATGCGCCCGGCCATGAAGTCTTCGGGCACGCTGATGAAGGTGGTGCCGGTCTGCTCCAGGGTGCGCACATGGCGCGCGGTGATGCGCTTGTCTTTCTCGACGACGACGTTGCCGCTCTTGTCGGTGATGTCGAAGCGCGCGATCTCGCCCTTCAGGCGCTCGGGCACAAACTCGAGCTGCGCGCCCGTGTCCATCAAGCGGAACTGGTCGAAGACGAAGAAGTTGGCC
>JAYTHL010000093.1:0-1828 GCA_043732605.1 Rhizobacter sp.
CAAGGCCGCGGGCAAGCGCGGCATCAGCGCCTTCGTCGTGCCGACGACGACTCCCGGCTACCGCGTTGCGAGCATCGAACACAAGCTCGGCCAGCACGCGAGCGACACGGCGCAGATCGTGTTCGAGAACTGTCGCGTGCCGACCGATCATCTCCTGGGCGAGGAAGGTCAGGGGCTGAAGATCGCGCTCTCGGGGCTCGAAGGCGGGCGCATCGGCATCGGCGCGCAGGCGATCGGCATGGCGCGCGCGGCCTTCGACGCGGCGCTCGCCTACGCCAAGGAGCGCGTCGCCTTCGGCAAGCCGATCTTCGAGCACCAGGCCGTGCAGTTCCGCCTCGCCGACATGGCGACGAAGATCGAGGCGGCGCGCCAGCTCGTCCATCATGCGGCGAGCCTGAAGGACGCCGGCCTGCCGTGTCTCAAGGAAGCGGCGATGGGCAAGCTGATGGCGAGCGAGATGGCCGAGCGCGTCTGCAGCGATGCGATCCAGACCCTCGGCGGCTACGGCTACGTCGCCGACTTTCCGGTCGAGCGCATCTACCGCGATGTGCGCGTCTGCCAGATCTACGAAGGGACGAGCGACGTGCAGAAGATCCTGATCGCGCGCTCGCTGGCCTGAAACTCTGACCGACATGATCGATCCGACCCGCATCCGCGCTCTCGTCTTCGACGTCTTCGGCACCGTCGTCGACTGGCGCGCCTCGATCGCGCGCGAGGTCGCGCAGGTCGCCGACGCGCGCGGCGTCACGATCGACGGCGGCGCCTTCGCCGACGCCTGGCGTGCCGGCTACCAGCCGGCGATGCGCCGGGTCGCGAGCGGCGACCGTCCGTGGGCCAGGCTCGACGTGCTCCATCGCGAGAACCTGGAGACGCTCCTGCCGCGCTTCGGACTCGACGGCTTGGATGAAGACGAGCGTCAACAGCTCAACTTCGCCTGGCACCGACTCGATCCCTGGCCCGACTCGGTTGCCGGACTGCACCGTCTGAAGCGCCGCTGGCCGATCGCGACGCTCTCGAACGGCAACGTCTCCCTGCTCGTCGACCTCGCGCGCCACGGCGGCTTGCCGTGGGACACGGTGCTCTCGGCCGAGTTATTCGAGAAGTACAAGCCCGACCTCGCCGTCTACCGCATGGCGGCGCGCCTGCTCGGCATCGCCGACGGCGAGCTCGTGCTCGTGGCCGCGCATCCGAGCGACCTCGACGCCGCACGAGACGCAGGCCTGATGACGGCCTATGTTCACCGGCCGCTGGAGTACGGTCACGATCAAAGCGCCGAGCAAGTCGCGCCGGATCGCTTCGACTGGCAAGCACGCGACTTCGCGGATCTGGCCTCGCAACTGGGAGCCTGACGATGTCCCACACGCCGATCGATTTCTATTTCGACTTCTCGTCGCCGTACTCGTACATCGCTTCGGAGTGGATCGAGGCGCTGGCCGCGCGCCACGGCCGCACCGTGCGCTGGAACGCGGTGCTTCTCGGCGTCACCTTCCAGGCGGCCGAGCTGAAGAGTCCGGTGAGCCATCCGATCAAGCGCGAGTATTCGCTGCTCGACTTCGCGCGCTCGGCGCGCTTCGCCGGCGTCCCGTTCACGCTGCCCGACGTGTTTCCCGTGCCGACGCAGAACGCCGCGCGCATCTTCTGGTGGCTGCACGAGAGCGACGCGGCCCGCGCCGCGAACTGGGCACGCCACGCCCTGCGCGCCTATTTCACGCGCGGCACGGTCGATCTGTCGCGCAACGACGACCTCGAGGCGCTCGCCTTCGAGTTCGGCCTCGACCCGGACGAGGCGATGGCGATCGCCGCCGACGCAACCTGGAAGACGAGCCTG
>JAYTHL010000094.1:0-6354 GCA_043732605.1 Rhizobacter sp.
TCGATCACGCGCTTGTGGCGGCTCGTGACGAACACCATCTCGCGCACGCCTGCCGCATAGGCTTCTTCGACGGCGTACTGCATCAGCGGCTTGTCGACGATCGGCAGCATCTCCTTGGGCATCGCCTTGGTGGCGGGGAGAAAGCGGGTGCCGAGGCCGGCCACCGGAAAGATCGCGTGTCGCACCAACATCTCTTTACAATCCTTGAAAGTCTTCTTGATTCTTGCACGCAAGGTCGCCAAAGCAGGCAATAGGAACAGCTCCGTGGACCTGCTCGTCATCGACCCGATCGACGCCGACGTCTTGAAGTGGCTCGCCTCGCGCCGCCGTGTCCGCTTCGCCCCCGAGCTGGCCTTCTCGCCTCGCGAATTCCGTGCCGCGCTCTACAACGTGCGGGCCGCGATCATCCCGTCGTCGGTGAGTGTCGACGCGCAGACGCTCGACTTCGCGCCCGTGCTGCGCGCCATCGGCCGCGTCAGCGCCGGCTCCGAGAACCTCGATCTCGAGGCCTGCGATCGGCGCCAGGTCGAGATCGTGCGCAGCGTCACCGCCAGTGCGCGCGCCGAGGCAGAGTTCATCATCGGCGCGATGCTCTCGCTGCTGCGCCGCGTGCCGGTGCGCGCAGCCGATGGATCGATCGCCGGCCGCGAACTCGGCGGCTCGACCATCGGCCTCGTCGGCATGCCACCAGCGGCGCGCACCATCGCCCAGCTGCTCACGGCCTTCGACGTCCACATCCTCGGCTACGACCCGTCGCTGCACGTCAGCGACCGCGCCTGGGCGCAATGGCAGGTCGCGCACTCGAGCCTGCGCGAGCTGGTCGAGTGCTCCGACGTCGTCTGCGTCCAGCTCGACTACTTCAGCCGCTACCACGGTCTGATCGGCGACCGGTTCCTGCGCCACTGCAAGCCGAACCAGGTGATCGTGAGCACCGCGCACTCGGGCCTCTTCGACCAGGCCGCGCTCGCGACGGCGCTCAAGAGCGGCCGGGTCGCGGCAGCATGGCTCGACAGCGTCGAGCCGGGCGCGCTCGATCCTGATCGGCCGCTGCACGGCATCGAGACGCTGCAGGTGACGCCGCGCGTCGCCGCGACGACGCGCGAATCGCGCCAGCGCAGCGCCTGGGCAGTCGCGCGTCGCATCGACGAGCTGCTGCAGGCGCCGGCCAGCGGCGCCGGCGATTTCAGTGCGACGTCTCCAGGCGCGCTCGCTGATCTCGAAGTCGACTGACCGTCGCCGTGAAGTCGGCGACGCGTTTCTTCTCCTGATCGACCACCGCGGCGGGCGCCCGGCCGACGAAGCTCTCGTTGCCGAGCTTGGCGGTGGCCTTGGCGATCTCGCCGACGAGGCGATCGATCTCCTTCGTGAGCCGCGTCGTCTCGACGCCGACGTCGATCGTCACGACCAGCGCGATCCGCGTCGCGCCGACGACGGCGACCGGTGAATTGCGCGTGGCGTCGGCGAAGGCCGCGTCGTCGTCGAAGAGAGTCACGTCCGAGAGGCGGGCGAGCGATTTCAGCAGCGGCGTCGCGGCGCGCATGAACCCGGCGTCGCCGATCGCGTTCAGCGGCACGCGCTCGCCCGGCGGCAGCGTCATCTCGCTGCGCAGGTTGCGGCAGCTGCCGACGATCGCCTTGAGCGTCGTGACCCACGCGTCGGCGGCCGGATCGACGCGCTCGAGCTGCGCCTTCGGGTACGCGGCGACGACGATGCCGTGCGCGTCGTCGACGGGCTTCCTGCCCGCGACCGGAGCGACCCGCTCCCAGAGCTCGGCGGTGATGAAGGGCGTGATCGGATGGAGCAGCCGCAGCACGGTCTCGAGCGTGCGCAGCAGCGTGCGCCGCGTCGCACGCTGCTCGGCCTCGCTGCCCGACTGCAGCTGCACCTTGGCGATCTCGAGGTACCAGTCGCAGTACTCGTCCCAGACGAAGGAATAGATCGCTTGCGCGACCGCGTCGAGCCGGTAGTCGGCGAAGCCGGTCTCGACGGCGGCCTCGACGCGCTGCAGCTCGCCCGTGATCCAGCGATCGGCCTGCGAGAAGACGAGCCACTTGTGGAACGGCTGGCCCGGCGCACACTCTGCCTTGCTGTGTTCGGCGAGGCCGCAGTCGTGGCCTTCGCAGTTCATGAGCACGAAGCGCGTCGCGTTCCAGAGCTTGTTGCAGAAGTTGCGGTAGCCCTCGCAGCGCTTCGAGTCGAAGTTGACGTTGCGCCCGAGGCTCGCGAGCGAGCAGAAGGTGAAGCGCAGCGCGTCGGCGCCGAAACCCGGAATGCCGTTCGGGAACTCGGCGGCCGTGTCCTTGCGCACGCGCGGCGCGGTCTCGGGGCGGCGCAGGCCGGTCGCGCGCTTCTCGAGCAGCGGCTCGAGGGCGATGCCGTCGATCAGGTCGACCGGATCGAGCACGTTGCCTTCCGACTTGCTCATCCGCTTGCCCTGCGCGTCGCGCACCAGGCCGTGGATGTAGACGTCCCTGAACGGCACCTTGCCGGTGAAGTGCAGCGTCATCATGATCATCCGGGCGACCCAGAAGAAGATGATGTCGTAGCCGGTGACGAGCACCGACGACGGCAGGAAGAGCTCCAGCTCCTTCGTCTGCTTCGGCCAGCCGAGCGACGAGAACGGCACGAGTGCCGACGAGTACCAGGTGTCGAGCACGTCCGGGTCGCGAGTGAGGGCGCCCAAGTAGCCCGCGGCTTCGGCCTTCCCGCGTGCCTCCGATTCGCTGCGCGCAACGAAGATCGTGCCGTCATCGCCGTACCAGGCGGGAATCTGGTGGCCCCACCAGAGCTGGCGCGAGATGCACCAGTCCTGGATGTTGCCCATCCACTGGTCATAGGTGTTGACCCACTGCGCCGGATGGAACTTGACCGCTCCGGTGTCGACCGCCTCGATTGCCTTGCCCGCGATCGAGGTGCCGTCCTTGCCGGGCTTGGTCATCGCGACGAACCACTGGTCAGTGAGCATCGGCTCGACGACCTGACCGGTGCGCACGCAGATCGGCACCGCGTGCTTGTGCGGCACGGCCTTTTCGAGGAGGCCTTGCGCCTCGAGATCGCGCAGCACCGCCTTGCGCGCGTCGTAGCGGTCGAGGCCGCGGTAGGCGACCGGCCCGTTGTCGCTGATCTTCGCGTCGAGCGTGAAGATGGTGATCAACGGCAGGCCGTGGCGAAGCGCGACCTGGTAGTCGTTGAAGTCGTGCGCGCCGGTGATCTTGACCACGCCCGAGCCGAAGTCCTTGTCGACGTAGGCATCGGCGATCACCGGGATCTGGCGGTCGCAGAGCGGCAGGTCGACGAGCTTGCCGACGAGGTGCTTGTAACGCTTGTCGTCCGGATGCACCGCGAGCGCGCCGTCGGCCAGCATCGTCTCGGGCCGCGTCGTCGCGATGTGCATGCCGCGCATCGGCTGCCCGTTCATGTCGGGCTGAAGGCCGTCGCTGAACGGGTAGAGGATGTGCCACATCGTCCCGTCGCGCTCCTCGTTCTCGACCTCGAGGTCCGAGACGGCCGAGCGCAGCACCGGGTCCCAGTTGACGAGCCGCTTGCCGCGGTAGATGAGGCCTTCGTCGAAGAGCGAGCAGAAGGTGTCGGTGACCACGGCCGAGAGCTTCTCGTCCATCGTGAAGTACTCGTACTTCCACGACACCGAGTCGCCCATGCGGCGCATCTGGCGCGTGATCGTCGAGCCGCTCGTTTCCTTCCAGTCCCAGACCTGAGCGATGAAATTCTTGCGGCCGAGGTCGTGGCGGCTGAGGCCGGTCTCCTGGAGCTGGCGCTCGACCACGATCTGGGTCGCGATGCCCGCGTGGTCGGTGCCCGGCACCCACAGCGTGTTCGCGCCCTTCATGCGCTCGTGGCGCACGAGCGCGTCCATGATCGTGTGCTGGAACGCGTGTCCCATGTGCAGCGTGCCGGTGACGTTGGGCGGCGGCAGCTGGATCGCGAACGACGGCTTGGTCGCGTCGAGCGTCGGGTCGTAGACGCCGCTTGCTTCCCAGAGCGGCCCCCAGTGCTCCTCGATGGCGGCGGGATCGAAGGATTTCGCGAGGTCTGTCATGGCTCTCGGGTCAGCGGTCGGCGATCAGCACGCCGGCGTTCGGCGCCGCGATGGCGTCGCCCAGGAGGAAGAGCGAATACACGCGGCCGGAGGAGAAGGTGACGTTGGTCGCGAGATAGAGCTGGACCGTGCCCGAGCGGGCCTCGACGCGCGCGAGCGCCGCGCTCGCCGGCAGGAACGAATAGGTCGACGCAGACGCGAACGTCGCGCCGTTGCCGATCACCCCGTTGTCGACCGTGAGCGTCGCCGTCCCGGTCGTTCCGTTGAGCCCGTTGACGAGGCGCAGCTTGACCGGCCGCGTCGTGCTCGACGAGGTCGTGTTGTCGTCGGCGAGCAGCGTCACGGTCGGCGTCGTGCCGGTGAGCAGCAGGGTCGCGTCGGCGCCGGCCGCGATGGTGAGCGGCGTCGCCGGCGTGTAGGTCGTGCCGTTGATCTTGACCGTCAGCGTGCCCGCGGTGACGACCGCGTACGGCCCGACGTTCGGCGTGGCGAGCCCGGCGGCGACCGGCGTGCCGTTGACGACGACATCGACCGCGACGGCCGGCGACAGGCTGGCCGCGACGCGCACGCGCGCCGAGCCGCCGAGCGTCTGCGCGACAGGGCCTTGCTGGTCGATCGTCATGCCGTTGACGAGGAAGCCGCCGGCGCTGCGCGACAGGATGACCGTGACGATGCGCTGGTTCGAGAGCAGAAGCCCGGGGATGTCGATCCGCAGCTCGGTCTTGTCGCCCGGCGTGGTGACGCACACGTGGTACGGCGTAGTCGACGCGGTGACCTGCGTGAACGTGGCCTGCAGGCCGCTCAGGTTTGCCGCGAACGGCGCGCTGCCCGAGCTCGCGATCGTCGAGCAGGCGGCGGTGGTCAGGTAGACGTCCAGGCCGCCGGTGTCGCCGCTGGCCGCGTTGAAGAGGCGGATCTTGGCGTTGCCGCTGCTCGGGTCGCTTTCCTTGTCGGAGAGGACCGCGAGCGCGAGGCTGCCCGCGTTGGAATACGCGACGACGGTCTGGAAGTCCTTCTTCGCGAGCGACACGCTGGTCGTGACCAGCGCGGTGCCGCTGCCGGTCGCGCGCACGTCGACCGAATAGTTGCCATTCTTCAGCCCCGCGAAGCCGCTCGCCGAGAGCGGCGTGACGCCGGTGATGAAGGCGCTGTTGGTCTGGAACAGGTCGAGCGAGGGAAACTCGCTCGTCGCGTTGACGAGCCGCAGGTTGCCGTCTTCGCTCGGCAGCGAGCCGCCGCCGCAGGCAGAGAGCAGCACGGCGAGCGCGAGAGCGAGGCAGCGGGAGATCGAGTTCATGTCAGCTTCCAGTTCACATCAGCAGGTGCTCGCCCGCATTGTCGCCGCCGAGGATCACGTAGTTCACCTTGCGGATGTCGGCGAGCGTCGTGCCGCCGGCGTAGGAGATCGAGCTCTGCACGTCCTCGCGCATCTCGCGCAGCGTGTCGGCGAGCTTGCCCTTGATCGGCTCGAGGATGCGCTTGCCCTCGACGTGCTTGTACTCGCCCTTGTTGAAGTCCGAGGCCGAGCCGTAGTACTCCTTGAAGAGCTTGCCGTCGACCTCGACCGTCTTGCCCGGCGACTCTTCGTGGCCCGCGAAGAGCGAGCCGATCATCACCATGCCGGCGCCGAAGCGCATGCTCTTGGCGATGTCGCCGTGGTCGCGGATGCCGCCGTCGGCAATGATTGGTTTGGTCGCCACGCGCGCGCACCACTTCAGCGCCGAGAGCTGCCAGCCGCCGGTGCCGAAACCGGTCTTGAGCTTGGTGATGCAAACCTTGCCGGGGCCAACGCCGACCTTGGTCGCGTCGGCGCCCCAGTTTTCTAGGTCGATCACCGCCTCGGGCGTGGCGACGTTGCCGGCGATCACGAACGTACTCGGCAACTTTTGCTTGATGTAGGCGATCATTTTCTGAACGCTGTCGGCGTGGCCGTGCGCGATGTCGATCGTGATGTAGTCGGCGCCGATGCCTTCGGCCGCGAGCCTATCAATGATCGCGCAGTCGGCGGCTTTGACGCCGGAGCTCAGCGAAACGATCAGCCCTTTTTCGCGCATCTCGCGTGCAAAAGCCAGGTTGTCGACATCGAACCGGTGCATCACGTAGAAGTAGCCGTTCGCGGCCAGCCACTCGGTGATCGGCTCGTCGACGACGGTCTTCATGTTCGCCGGCACCACCGGCAAGTTGAAGGTGTGCGCGCCGAAGGCGATCGACGCATCGCACTCCGAACGGCTCTCGACGCGGCACTTGCGCGGCAGCAGCAACACGTTGTCGTAGTCGAAAATTTCCATGGTGTGTGG
>JAYTHL010000095.1:0-1825 GCA_043732605.1 Rhizobacter sp.
CACCAGTCGCCAGTCGCTGGCGCGCTCGTAGTTGTCGACGTACTGGCCGACCTCGCGCCGCCCGGCGGCCTTGCGCTGCGAGACGAGATCGAGCCGGACGCCTTCGGCGAGGAGCGCACGCACGTCGTCCCAGTCGTGGGCGTTGAAGAGATCGGCGTAGCGGACGAGCGCTGACGACACGTCGCGACGCGCAGGCGCGCTCCGCGGTGCCTCCGACGCTTCGCGCAACGCGGCCCGGCCGCGATGCGCCGGCGCGAGCGCCAGAAAGCCGGTGAGCGCGGCGCGCACCGCCTGCCCGCGCGCCATCACGTTGTCGGGCTCGAACGCGGCTTCGGCGGCGACCTCGAGCGCATCCTCGATCGGCTCGCTCGCCCGACGGCGCTCGTGGCGCCAGTGATCGATCGCCCGGTTGTGCGCGATCCGGAACAGCCACGGCCGCAGGTCGGGCAGCGACTGCATGTGCGAGAGCTCGTGGTACGCCCGGGCGAGCGTGTCCTGGACCACGTCTTCGCCGTCGGCGACCGAGCCGGTCATGCGCGCGCAGTAGCGATGCAGCTCCGGCCGGACGTGATCGACGAGCTGCAGGAACTGCCGTCGCCCCTGCTCGAGCGCGCCGATGAGCTCGCTCGACGACGCGTCGCCGGAAGAGCCCGATTCAATCGCCGAAGACACCGTACGACCCGATCTCCGTCAGCTCGACCCGCACCGGCGCGGCGACGCAGCGATCGCGCACGCCTGCCGCGAAGGCCTTGAACGCGGGCAGCGACGTGAGCGCGTTGCTGCCGTCGGCCTCCGCGTGCGAGACGACGTGGACGAAGCTCACGCCGTCGGGCAGCCGAAACGTCGCATGGCGTGGCCCGGAAGGCCGCGCCTCGCGCAAGGCCGCGAAGACGGCCTCGACGAAGCGCTCGTTCTCGGCCACGCGATCGGGCTTCAATGTGTAGCTCACCATGTGCTTCATGTCGGACTTTTCCATCGCCGTCTGCGTCGTGTGTCTCCTCCATGACGATCCAGCGCAACGAAAGGATGCGGTCCGCGAAGGAAATCGTTCGTCCGTGATACAAAAAGGCGATGCGGATCCGCAGCCACCTTCTCCTTCTCGCAGGATGCGTGCTCGTGCCGGGCCTCGTCGGCGCCGGCATCGCCATCGAGAAGGTCCGCGAAGGCGCGCGCGACGCCGCGCTGCGCGGCCTGCAGGAATCCGTCCGGGCCACGGCACTCCTCGTCGACGGCCAGGTGCAGCGTTCGATCGGCGCGTTGACCGCGCTCGCCCACTCGACGACCCTCGCGACCGGCGACCTGCGCGCGTTCTACGCCGAGGCACAGGCGGTCGACCAGCCTCCCGATGTCTGGACGCTGCTCCTCGACGAGACCGGCACCCAGCGCCTCAACACCATCGTCCCCTTCGGCGCGCCGCCGCTGCTCTCCACGGCGCAGCAACGCGTGCAGACCGTGCTCGCGACCGGCAAGCCGCTCGTCTCCGACCTGATCGTCGGCCCGATCACGAAGCGGCTCCTCACCACCGTCTACGTGGCCGCGGCCACGCAGCCCGCGGCGCCGCGCTACGTGGTCGCCCAGGCCTTCTCGGTCGAGCACTGGAGGAAGGTGACGCTCGCGCCGCAAGGCCGCGACGACTGGACCGTCGCCGTCATCGATCGCAACGGCAAGTTCATCTCGCGCAACCGGCGTGCCGACGCCCTGCTGGGGCAACCGGCGCGTCCCGAGCTCGCCGCTGCCGCAGCGGCGGCCAGCGAAGGCTTGATCCGACACCGCACGCTCGAAGGCGTCGACGTGTACGACGCCTTCGCCCATTCCTCGCTCACCG
>JAYTHL010000096.1:0-1821 GCA_043732605.1 Rhizobacter sp.
ACGTTCGGGATGCGCTCGATCAGGCCGCCGATGCGGTCGCCGACCTCGATCGACTCGGGCCGGATCACGACCTCGAGCTGCAGGTTGTTGTCGGTGAGCTTCTCGAGCTTCTCGTTCTGCTGCGCCGGCAGGGCGAGGTCGATGACCGCGAGATGGGTGAACACCGACACCGACAGCAGGAACGGCACCAGCACCACGATCAGGTTGATGAACGCGGTGATCTCGAGGTGGGCCTGTTCTTTCTTCAGGCGGCGGACGGGCATGGCGGGTCTCCGGAGCGGAAGCGGTCAGGGAGCGCGATGGCTCAGCTCTTGGCCGCCGCGTGCTCGAGCTTGAGACGCTGCACGAGGTTCAGGAAGCTCATCTTCGCGGCCTCGAGGCCGTCGACGATCTCGCTCGTCTTGGCCTGCAGGAACGAGTGGATCAGCAGGAACGGGATCGCGACCATCAGCGCGAACGCGGTGTTGTTCATCGCGATCGAGATCGACGCCGACAGCATCTCGGCCTTCTCGGCCGGGTTGACCTGCGCGACGGCCGTGAAGCCCTTGATCAGTCCGATGATGGTGCCGAGCAGGCCGACGAGGGTGATGACGTTGGCGAAGGTGGCGATGTAGTGCGTGCGCTTCTCGAGGCGCGGCACGATCTCCATCATTCCTTCTTCCATCGCCGCGTCGAAGTCTTCGCGGCGGCCCGGGCTCTGCATCCGCGTCAGGCCGTAGCTGACGATCTTGCCGACGGCCGCGTCGGACGTCGCGGTGACGCTCTGCACGTCGCGGAACTGGCCCTTCTGCAGCATCGGCAGCACCTGCGCCCAGACCTTGCGGTTCTGCGAACGCGCCTTGGTGAGGAAGATGAAGCGCTCGACGGCGATCGTCACGCCGAGGGCCATGATCAGCGCGCTCGGGTAGATGAAGAGGCCGCAATCCTGGAAGAACTTGATGATGGTGCTGAGGGGGTCCATGACTGACTCCGATGAAGGCGAACGACGGTGAAGCGAAAACGCGAAATGCGATGAGGCGATTGGGCCCTGTACGGGCGCCGACGTGGGTGACGAGGCGTTACTTGGCGGGCGCCGCGGGGGCGGGAACTGCGGAACGCGACACGGCCTGGCCGTCGTAGCGCACCTGGCGCCTGAAAACGTCGCGGTCGACCGGCGCGAGCGCCTCGTCGAGCACGCTCGTCAGCGGCCGGCCCGTGAGGTCGCCGGGACCGGGCTTCTTCCAGGGCACGATGTAGGTGACCTTGGGCAGCTCGCGGTTGCCGATGATCTGGCTGCGGTCGAGGTCGGCCTGGTCCTGCTTCGGGGCGGCCGCGCTCGCGGCGGCTGCTGCGGCGGCGGCTTCCTTCGCGGCGCGCGATTGGGCGAGCGACGGTGTCGCGACCGTCGTCGCGAACGCGGCGACGGCGAGGACGGTGGCGATGTGAAGGCGTGTCGTCATGGCTTCTCCTGCCGGCTCACGGTGATCGGTGCGGGCTTCCTGTTCTTGAGGTCCGCGACCCATTTGGTGACCGCGGGGTCGCCGTTCGGCGCCAGGCTCAGGTAGCGGCCGTACAGGTCGAGCGCCCGTTGCGGATCGCCGAGATAGAGGTCGAACAGGATGCCGAGGTTGAGCGTCGCACCGGCGTAGCCCGGATCGAGCGCGAGCGCCTTCTGGTAGGCGTCGCGCGCCTTGGCGAAGTCGCCCTTCTGGCGGTAGGTGATGCCGAGCTGGTTGAGATAGACCGGCTGGCGCGGGCTGAGGCGCACCGCGGTCTCGAACTCGTTGACCGCCTCGGCGAGCTTGCCGGCCTGGCGATAGATGAGGCCGAGGTTGGCGTGCG
>JAYTHL010000097.1:0-1817 GCA_043732605.1 Rhizobacter sp.
CGCGAGGCCGTTGTCGCGTTCGCGCGCGAGTTCGATCCGCAACCCTTCCATCTCGACGACGCCGCCGCCGAGCGCTCGCTCTTCGGGCGGCTTTCGGCCAGCGGCTGGCACACCTGCGCGATGGCGATGCGCATGATGTGCGACGGCTATCTCCACGACGCGGCGAGCCTCGGATCGCCCGGGCTGGAGAACATCCGCTGGAGCCACCCGGTCTATCCGGGCGACACCTTGCACATCCGCCTGACGGTGCTCGAGTCGCGTCCGCTCGCGAGCCGGCCGACGGTCGGCCTGGTCCGGTCGAGCTGGAACGTGATGAACCAGGACGACGTCACGGTGCTGACGATGGAAGGCTGGGGATTCTTCGGCCGCCGCAGCGCCGCAGCGACCTAGCGATCGTCGCGCGATGAGCCCGATGGCGGCGTGACTTTGTGGGCCGGATGCTGCGCCGATCCGACGGGGCGTCCACCGGGCAGGCGCGACAATGCCGGGCCCGCCGCGCGAGAAGCCGGCACGGCATCGACATCGCCGGGATCCGCGGCCGACGCGCCGCCTCGACAGGAGCACCTTGACCAGATGACCTCGTCCCCCGATTTCGAGGAGACGCGCGCGGCGCCGCAGGCGCACGCCGGGGACACGCTGCCGCTCGGCACGCGCCTGCGCGACTACGAGATCACTGGGCTGATCGGCGAGGGTGCGTTCAGCATCGTCTACCTGGGCTGGGACCCGACGCTGCAACGCAAGGTCGCGATCAAGGAGTACTTCCCGTCGTCGATCGCCATGCGCGCCGACGACTCGCCGGCTGTTGCCACGCCCGACCGGCATCTCGACACCTTCAAGGCGGGCCTGGCCGGCTTCGTCAACGAGGCACGTCTGCTCGCCCGCTTCGACCATCCCTCGCTCGTCAAGGTCTACCGCTTCTGGGAAGAGAACGGCACCGCCTACATGGCGATGCCGTATCTCGAAGGGCCGACGCTCAGGACCGCGCTCGGCGAGCTCGACCACGTGCCGGGCGAGGCCGAGCTGCGCATCTGGCTCAAGCCCGTGCTCGATGCGCTGACCATGCTGCACGGCGCCCGCACCTGGCACCAGAACATCGGCCCCGACGCCATCCTGCTGACGCCGGTCGGACCGGTGCTGCTCGGGTTCGGAGCCGCGGCGCATGCGATCGAGTCGGTCCGGCACACGCCGGCGGCGGCGCTCAAGCCCGGCTTCGCAGCGATCGAGCAGTACGGCAGCGACGCCGGCACGACGCGCGGCCCCTACACGGATCTCTACGCGCTCGCGGCGACCGTCTACGCGGCCATCACCGGCGGCGCGCCTGCCCCTGCCGCAGACCGGCTGGCGCAGGACCGCGTCCGCCCGCTGTCGGTCGTCGCCGCCGGCCTGTACAGCGAAGGCTTCCTCGCCGCGATCGACGGGGCGATGGCGATCCAGCCGCAGCAGCGTCCCGCCGATCACGCCGAGTTCCGCGCCGTGATGGGCGACATGGAGGCGCCCGAGACGGTCTCGCTCGCACCGCGCCGCGACCTGATGCAGGAGCCTTTCCTGCCGCCGCCGGACGAGGATCGCGAGGTCACGGTGCCCGACCGTCCGGTCGTGGCGGTGACCGAGCCGCCCAAGGCCGTACCGGCGCCCGCGCCAGTCGCCACAGCGCCGACGCCAGCACCGCCGGCGACGCGGGTCGCACCGGTAGCCGATGCTCCGGCCGGGCGCCCTTCGCCGTCGTGGATGGCGAGCGGTCAAGCGCCCGCCGCCAGCAAGCGGATGTTGTACGGCGCGATCGCCGGCACGTGCGCGCTGATCGGCATCGCGGCGCT
>JAYTHL010000098.1:0-1816 GCA_043732605.1 Rhizobacter sp.
CCGCCATCGCCCGCAGCACGCTCTCGACGCGCGGCCAGTGCACGCCGCATTCGAGCGACGCGCCGTCGAGCCCGGCCTTGGCGAGCATGCGATCGACGACGGCCACGTGCGCCGGCTCGCCGTTGTGCGACGCGCAGGCGATCGCGAGCTCCTCGTCGTCGAGCCCGAGCCGGTCGGCGGCGCCGCTCTCGACGAGCGGGATCGCCTGCAGCACCTTGACGGCCGAGCGCGGGAAGATCGGCGTCTCGATGTCGCCGATGGCGACGACGCGGCGGCCGTCGGCATCGAACACGGCGACCGCGCCGCGGTGCGCCGACTCGCGCGTGTCGCCGCGCATCGCTTCGACGAGGATCGGGTTGTTGTTCATCGACAGGATCGGAGGGACTGCATGGCGCGAACTGTAGCGTCGACCGGAGACGCGGCGTGACGACGATGCTCCTCGCCGGCGTCGACTTCAGCAGCAGCCCGTCGCGGAAGAAGCCGATCACGGTCGCGACCGGTCGACTCGTCGACGGCGGCGCGGTGCTGCGCGTCGACGATCTCGTCGAGCTGTTCACGCTCGATGCGTTCGCCGGCTGGTTGCAGACACCCGGCCCCTGGGTCGGCGCGTACGACTTTCCGTTCGGTTTGCCGCGACGCTTCGTCGACGCGAACGCGCTCGGCGCGAGCGCGGCCGAGGTGATCGCCGAAGTGCACCGGCGCGCGCCGACGCGCATGGCCTGGCGCGCGCTCATCGACGCCTGGGGCAACACCCAGCCGGCCGGCGCGCGGCTCCTGCATCGCCGCACCGATGTCGCTTCGCCCGTCGGGTCAACCAGCCCACTGCAGACGCGCTACGTGCCGGTCGGCCTCATGTACTACGAAGGCGTCGCGCGTCTGGTCGCCTCGGGCGTGTCGATGCCGGGACTGCACGTGGGCGACGATGGGCGCGTCGCGCTCGAGGGCTATCCGCGCCGATCGGCCCACGCCATCGTTGCGCGGCGCTCGTACAAGAACGGCGACGACGACGACCGGCGGGAGGCGCGCGAAGCCATCGTCGCCGCGCTGGAGGTCGGCGCCGGCGGCACACTGCGACTGTCGATCGGCGATCGCACCTTGCGCGCCTCGCTCATCGCCGACGCGAGCGGCGATCGCCTCGATGCGGTCCTCTGCTTGATGCAGGCGGCCGCCGCGTCGCGTCTCGTGCGCTACGGATTGCCGCGAGAGATCGACCCGGTCGAGGGATGGATCGTCGCGGCTTGACGGCCGGCCGGAGTCCTCGACGAGACTCGGCGATCGGACCGAGCCCGATGCTCTACGGTCGCGTGCTGGAGAACATTTCGAAGGCTTCGATTCGCGCGGTCAGCATCGCCGCGGCAATGTTGGCCATTTCCGAAAGCGAGCCAAGCGCGATCGGATCCAGGCGCCTGGGCACGTAGTCCAACACGCAGACCGTCCCTACCGCAACACCGCCGTGCATGATGGGCGCGCCGGCGTGGTACCGGATGCCGAGCTGGCCAATCACCAGTGGATGGTCCGCAAATCGCGGATCGACGGTGGGATCGGGCACTTCGAGCAAGCGCTTCGAGTTGGCCGCCTCGCAGCAGAACGAATTGGAACTGTCCATGGTTCTCGTCCCGAGACCATGCACGGACTTGAACCACAGTCGCTGACCGTCGATAAGGCTCACGACCGCCACCGGCGTCAGGCAGACCCGTGCTGCGAGACGCGTGAGCGCGTCGAACCCCTCTTCGGGCGGGGTGTCCAGCACCGCCATCGCGTGGAGGGCGGCGACACGTTCGCGCAGATCACGGGGCGAGATTGTTGACCGCCCAGT
>JAYTHL010000099.1:0-1814 GCA_043732605.1 Rhizobacter sp.
CCGTGCCGGCGCCCACCAGGTGAAGGGCGCCAAGCGCGCACTGGCGCACGGCAGTTCCGGCTTCGCGCAGCAAACCCACGGCTTCGTCGTGATGGAAGGAGTGGACGCATGAGCAGGCACAGCGTCGCCGTGATCGGCACCGGGCAGACCGCGTTCCGCTCGCGCTACGACGAGAAGACCTATCCCGAGCTGGCGCAGGACGCCGTGCTGCTGGCCCTGGCCGACGCCGGGCTCGGCCCCGATCAGATCGACGCCGTCGTCTTCTCGATGGCGCCGACCACTTTCATGGGCGTCGCGGACGCCGACAAATGGGCGGTCGACTACACCTGGGCGCGCGGCAA
The DNA here is from genome assembly GCA_043732605.1 of Rhizobacter sp. Lineage (GTDB taxonomy): Bacteria > Pseudomonadota > Gammaproteobacteria > Burkholderiales > Burkholderiaceae_C > Schlegelella_A. The sequence continues at coordinate 342 of JAYTHL010000099.1, forward strand.
GCCGTTCATGCGCGTGCACACCGGCGGTGCCACCGGCGGCTCGGCGTTGCAGGCGGGGCACGCCCACGTCGCGTCGGGGCAGTACGGCACCGTGCTCGTGGTCGGTGCCGACCGCATCACCGAGACGCCCGACGCGCAGTTCGTCCTGAACCTGATCTGGGACCCGTTCTACGAGCAGGACTTCGCCCTCAACACGGTCACGATGACGGCGCTGTCGACGCAGCGCTACATGCACAAGTACGGCACCACCGAGGAGCAATACGCCAACGTCGTCGTGCGCGCCCGCCGCAACGCGCTCAACAATCCCTCGGCGCACCTGAAGGGCGCGATCGACATTGCTGCCGTGATGGCCTCGCCACGCATCTCGTGGCCCTACAAGCTGTTCGACATCTGCCCTCGGTCGGCCGGTGCGGCAGCGGTGGTCATCACCACCGAAGCTCTGGCGCGCGAGCGTTGCGCTCGGCCGGCCTTCATCACCGGCACCGCGGGCGTTTCGAACACGGTGTTCATGGGCGACCGCATGGGCCCCGCGGCAGAGACCGATTTCGCCGATTTCTCGGAGCTGAAGCAGGCCGCGCGCGAGTGCTACCGCCAGGCCGGCGTCAGCGATCCGATGCGGCAGGTGCAAACGGTCGAGATCTACGATCCGTTCAGCTCGTTCCAGTTTCCGCAGCTCGAGTCGCTCGGCTTCTGCGAGAGCGGCACGGCGCAGCGCCTCAGCGACGAAGGCGCGTTCGACATGGACGGCAGCCTCGCCGTCAATCCGTCGGGTGGCACGCTGTGCACCAATCCGATCGGCGTCACCGGTCTGGTTCGCGCCGCCGAGGCTGCGCGCCAGGTCATGGGCCGGGCCGGAGCGATGCAGGTCAAGGGCGTCCACAACGCAGTCGCGACCGCGATCGGCGGCTCGACCCAGTTTTTCACCGTCACGATGCTGAGCGACGAGCCGCGCCGAGCCGCGGCCGCCGCCTGACAGGAGAGCACCATGAGCAAGAACGCAGCGACCCCGGCCCACCATGTCGTCCACGGCGAATGGCACGTTCGCTACAACTATCCCGTCGGCGAGGTCGGCGCGCGCTTCTTCGACGCGCTGAAGGAAAAGCGCATCGTCGCGACCCGCTGCAGCGTCTCGGGGCTGACCTACCTGCCGCCGCGGGCCTATTGCGAACGCAGCTTCGCGCCCTGCGACGGCTTCGTCGACGCCGGCATGGAAGGCACCGTCGAAGCCGCGACCATCGTCAGCGCCGCCTTCGACAACCTGCCCCCGCCGCCCTACGCGATCGCCTATGTGCGGCTCGACGGCGTCAGCACGGCGATGGTCAATTTCGTTCGCGGCATGGACCTGTCGGACGTGCCGGCGGCCGCAGCCCGGCTGAAGCCCGGCACCCGGGTCCGGGTCGAGTTCATCGCCGAGCCGCAAGGCAAGATCACCGACTTCCATTACGTACTGGCGTGAGACGGGCGTGAGCACCC
>JAYTHL010000100.1:0-1811 GCA_043732605.1 Rhizobacter sp.
ATCGGCCCCGAGCTCGCGCAGATCGCCAACGGCATGACCAAGCTCGGCTGGAAGGTGCCGATCGTCGGCTCGTGGACGCTCTCGATGGCCAACTACATCGACAACGCCGGCCCGGGCGGCGAAGGCGCGCGCATGCCGCAGACCTTCATCCAGGAGCCGACGACGCCCAAGCGCCAGTCGTTCATCGTCAGCTACCTGAAGACCTTCAACCCGAAGAACAGCCGGATCGACTCGCCGGTCTCGGCGGCCCAGGGCTACGACTCGATCTATCTGCTCGCGGCCGCGATCAAGCAGGCCGGCTCGACCGACGGCCCGAAGATCAAGGCAGCGCTCGAAGACCTGAAGACGCCGATCGACGGCGTCGTCACGACCTACACCAAGCCCTTCTCGAAGGGCGACCACGACGCGATCACGGCCAACATGCCGGTGTTCGGCGAGGTCAAGGGCGGCAAGGTCGTCTACGCCTACCCCGACGACCAGAAGAAGGCGTCGGTCGTCCAGGTCAAGGATGTCAACGCCAAGGGCGCGCTCTCGCAGACGAAGAAGTAAGCTCGCTCCCTCGAAGCGCCGCCCCGGGCCAGCCCGCGGCGGCTCTTTTTCGAACAGCGTGACCGGCCGCCATGGAAATCTTCACCCAGCTCGTCTTCAGCGGCATCGCCCTCGGCATGATCTACGCGGTCATCGCCTTCGGCTACCAGCTCACGTTCCAGACGTCCGACACGCTCAACTTCGGCCAGGGTGACGCGCTGATGCTCGGCGCGCTCGTCGGCCTCACGCTGGTCGGGCTCGGCGTCAACTACTGGCTGATGATTCCGCTGGTCTGCATCTTCGGTGCCGCGCAAGGCGCCTTCGTCGAGCGCATCGGCGTGCGGCCGGCGCTCAAGATCAAGTCGGAGTTCGGCTGGATCATGTCGACGATCGCGCTCGGCATCATCTTCAAGAACGTCGCCGAGAACGTGTGGGGCCGCGACGACCTCAAGTTCCCCTCGCCTCTGCACGAATCGCCGATCAAGTTCCTGGGCGCCAACGTGCTGCCGATGGAGATCCTGGTCGTCGTCGGCGCGGTCGCGATGATGCTGGCGGTGGAGATCTTCAACCGCCGCTCGATCTACGGCAAGGCTGTCGTCGCGACCTTCAACGACCGCGACGCCGCCAAGCTGATGGGCATCAACACCGACCTCGTGATCACCTTCTCGTACGCGCTCTCGTCGATGAGCGCGGCCTTCGCCGGCGTGCTGATCGCGCCCCTCACGCTCACCGGCGCGACGATGGGCGCCGTGCTCGGCCTCAAGGCGTTCGCGGTCGCGATCATCGGCGGGCTGACGAGCGGCATGGGGATCATCCTCGGCGGGATCATCCTCGGCATCGCCGAGACGACGACCGGCTTCTACCTCTCGACCGGCTACAAGGACGTGCCCGGCCTGGTCCTGCTCCTGATCGTGCTGGCGATCCGCCCTGCGGGCCTGTTCGGCAAGACTGCCATCAAGAAGGTATGAGCTCGCGCCGCCTCCTGCGCGCAGGCGCTGCAGTGCTGGGCATCGCCGCGATCGCGCTGTTCCCGATCGCGATCGACAACCCGTACTACATCCACCTGCTCGAGACGATCATGATCTACGCGGTCCTGCTCTTCGGGCTCGACATCGTGGTCGGCTACACGGGGCAGGTCTCGCTCGGCCACGCCGGGCTCTTCGGCATCGGCGCCTACGCGGCCGGCGTGATGGTCACCAAGCTCGGCACGCCGCTCCTGGTCACGCTGATCGGCGCGATCGGCATCACCTCGATCTTCGGCGCCCTGCTGGCGCTGCCGGCGC
>JAYTHL010000101.1:0-1810 GCA_043732605.1 Rhizobacter sp.
TGCCTGCAGGAGGTCGCGGCGAACTTCCCGGCGTTGAAGGGCAGCCGCGGCGAAGACCAGTTCGCGGTCATCGCGTCGCTCCTGCCCGGCTTCGCGGCCGTGCGCGGCATCGCGGTCGACAGCCTCGCACCGGACGGTTCGCGCCGCAACTTCGGCAACATGATCCTGAGCCGCTATCCGGTTCGTCAAGTCATGCGGATACAGCTCCCGTGGCCCGCAGATCCGGTCGTGCGGAGCATGCCGCGCGTGCTCCTCGAAGCGCTCGTCGACGCACCGTTCGGGCCGGTGCGCATCATGACCACGCACCTCGAGTACTACTCGCCGGTGCAGCGCGCGGCGCAGGTCGAGGCCGTGCGGGCGCGGCACGCGGAAGCCTGCGAACACGCGTTCGCGCCGGGCCTGCGAGATGCGAGCGACGGGCCGTTCCATCACCAGCCGGCGACGCTTTCCACGATCCTCACCGGCGACTTCAACTACCAGCCGACCGATCCGCTGCACGCCCGGCTCACGGCGCCGTTCGACGACGCGCGCGTGCCGGCGCTCGAGGACGTCTGGCAGTGCCTGCATCCCGGCATCGCGCAACCGCCGACGACGGGCGTGCGCGACCGTGCGCAATGGCCCGAGGCCTTCGCCTGCGATTTCATCTGCGCCAGCGCCGATCTGCGCGGCCGGCTGCGCAGCGTCGCCGTCGACGCGACGAGCGCCGCCTCGGACCACCAGCCGATGAGCGTCGAGCTCGACTAGCGGTCTCGCGCGATCTGCCGACGACGCGCGACGACGCCGATTGCGCCCAGTCCGGCGACCAGCAGCGCGAGATTCGGCGCCTCGGGCACCGGGGTCACGCTGAAATTGGCCACCTCGAACGCATCCTGCGCAGGCGCGTTGGTGAAGCTCAGGCTGGTGATGAAGCTGCCCGGTGCGGCCGTGAACTGCACATATTGCGAGAAGCTCTGGTCGCCGTTGGTGACCGCGAAGCCGAGGCCCGAGGCAGTGAACAGCTGGCTCGCGCCGGTGCTGTTGACGGTGAGCATGTTGTAGAGGTCGGGCGAGCCCCACAAGAAGCTCAGGAACGTGACCGGGCCTGTGAAGGTCAGAGTCGCCGGTTGCCCGGCCTGGGGGCCGACCGCCAGGAATTCCGTCACCGTGCCCTTGGGGATATCGGCAAACGGCATGTCGTTCACGTAAGTCGTACCGCCGGACAGGGTCGCGACGGCCCCGCCGTTCAGGCCGGCAGGAGACAGCGACAGGATCGGCCCGCCGTTGCCGCCGAGGCTCCCCGTGACATTGGAATGGGCCGCGCCGCAGAGGGCGAGGATGGAAAGGAACAGGGCGGGCCGGTTGAACTTCAAGGGATGATTTCCAGAACGAGTTGCGACGAGGCTTCGGCGTGCGCGGGTTGCTCCCGCAGACGTTTCTGGCGGGATGCCGGCAACCGCCGCGCCCGTGCCTGCCCGTTCCCCGCGAACAGGGGGGTCGATCGGGAAGCCTCGGCCGGATCAGCGCGGCGCGCCCAGTCCCATGCGCTTGCCGACGTCGGTGTAGATCTTCGTGCGCGTGCGCATGAACGCGTCCATGTCGGCGACGCCGACGTTGACGAGCTCGAAGCCGGCCTTGGCAGCGAGCTCCTTCATCTCCGGATCGGCGTTGATCGTCGCGAACACGTCCGACAGGCGCTTCCTCGCTTCGGGCGAGGTCGCCTTCGGCACGCCGATGCCGCGGAACGCGCCGTCGACCCAGTCGACGCCGAGCTCCTTGAAGGTCGGCACGTCGGGCAGCAGCGGATGGCGCGTCTCCATCGCCACCGCGAGCG
>JAYTHL010000102.1:0-6287 GCA_043732605.1 Rhizobacter sp.
ACCGTCGTGCCCGCGCCCTGGCGCGAAGCGATCAGGCCGCCTTCGCGCAGATGGCGCAGGGCTTCGCGCACGGTGTTGCGGCTGACGCCGAATCGTGCGGTGAGAACTTCCTCGGTCGGCAGTTGGCTGCCGACCGGGAACAGGCCCTTGAGGATCTCGCCGCGCAGCGCGTCGAGCACTTGCTGGTAGAGCGGCGTGCGCGCGCCGCTCGCGTCGACGAGGCCAACGATGCGCTTCGCGCGGTGGCCGCTGGCGGGGTCCTTCGCGATCGGCTTCTTCACGGCGAGACGAGCGGTGAAAGCGCGAACCGGCGGTCGTCAGTCAATGCCGTGGCCGAGCTTCGGAACCAGCACCGTGCGCTCGAAGCTCATGAACTCCGTGCCGTCTGCCTTGGTGCCGCGCGTGCGCACGGTGACGATGCCCTGCGTCGGCCGCGACGCCGATGCGCGCTTGGCGAGCACCGTCGATTCCGCATAGATCGTGTCGCCCACGAACACCGGTGCGGTGAGGCGGATGTCGTTCCAGCCGAGGTTGCCGATCGCCTTCTGGCTGACGTCGCTCACGCTCATCCCGACCACCATCGAGAGCGTCAGGCAGCTGTTGACGAGCGGTTGGCCGAACTCCGACTTCGCCGCGTAGGCATGGTCGAAGTGGAGCGGATGGGTGTTCATCGTCAGCAGCGTGAACCAGACGTTGTCGGTCTCGTTGATCGTGCGGCCCGGGCGATGCTCGTAGACGTCGCCGACGGTGAATTCCTCGTAGTGGCGACCGGCACTTTGCCGATGGCGCTGGCCTGCTTTCGCTTGCGCGACGTCCGGCATGGGATGCCCTCGTTTCTGGTTGACAGGGAAGGGCGCTCAGCCGCCGAGCGCGTTCTCGCCGAGCATCGGTGCGCGCAGATTCGGCCGAGCGGGCTCGGCCAGAAAGTGGATCGGCGAGCCGATGTGCGGCCGACCGGCGTCGTCGCGCAGCAGCATGCCGCGCTCGACGAGGTTCGGGTCGGCGAAGGCTTCGGGCAAGGTGCATACGCTGCCGAAGCAGACGTCGAGCGTGGCCAGCCATCGCTCGCACTCGGCCCGGGTGCGGCGCGCGAACTCCCGGCCCAATACCTCGGCGACCGGTCCCTGGTGCGGGCCGGGCCCCTGCAGCACGAGGCCGATCAGGTCCGGTCGCCCGATCGCGTTCAGCAGCGCCTCGACGAACTTCGGCTCTTGTCCGGCGATGGCGACGTGGCCGCCGTCGCTCGTGCGATAGAGCCGGTAGAAGCTCGAGCCGCCGGTCGTGCGCTCGTGCTTGGCGATCGGCTGCCGGCCCTCCGCGAAGGTCGGGCCGAGGATATTCGTGCAGGCGGCGACGAGCGAATCGAGCATGGAGATGTCGAGGCAGTCGCCGACGCCGGTCGTCTCGCGGCGCAGCAGCGCCATCAGCACGCCTGCGAGCCCTTGCATGCCGCTCAGGAGGTCGGCCATCGGCAGGCCGGGGATGGCCGGCGCGCCGTCGTCGCCGAGGGTGATGCTGAGCACGCCCGACATCGCCTCGATCGCCAGGTCGTGCGCCGGTCTCGAGACGTAGGCGCTCTGCTGGCCGAAGGCGCTGATCGAGCAGTAGACGATGCGCGGGTTGACGGCGCGCACGCGCTCGTAGTCGAGGCCGAGGCGCGCCATCACGCCGGGCCGGAACGTCTCGACGAAGACGTCGGCGGTCTCGCACAGGCGCAAGAGCTCGGCGCGGCCGGACTCGCTCTTCAGGTCGAGCACCAGGCTCTGCTTGCCGCGGTTGAGGTTGCGGAAGAAGACGGTGTGCTCGCCGTCCGACAGGCCGATGCGGCGGCCCGGGTCGCCTTCGCCCGGCATCTCGATCTTGATGACCTCGGCGCCGTGGTCGGCCAGGGCCATCGTCATGTACGGCCCGGGCAGGAAGACCGACAGGTCCAGGACGCGGATGCCCTCGAGCTTCATGCGCTCAGCCGATCGGGTTCTGCTTGATCCACTGCTTCGAGATGATGATCCGCTGCATCTCGTTCGTGCCCTCCCCGATGCACGTCAGTGGCGCGTCGCGGTAGAGGCGCTCGATGTCGTACTCCTTCGAGTAGCCGTAGGCGCCGTGGATGCGCATCGACTCGATGCTGTTCTCGAGTGCCGCTTCGGAGGAGAAGTACTTCGCCATGCCGGCCTGCAGGTCGCAGCGCTCGCCGCGGTCGAACGCGGCGGCGGCGTCGAGGGTGAGCAGGCGCGCGGCGCGCGCCCGCGTCGCCATCTCGCCGATCTTGAGCTGGATCGCCTGGTGCTCGGCGATCGGCTTGCCGAAGGTCTTCCTCACCTGCGCATAGCCGGCGCCGAGACGCAACGCGCCCTCGGCGATGCCGACGCCGCGCGCCGCGACGTTGATGCGGCCGAGCTCGAGCCCGCCAGTGGCTTGGTAGAAGCCCTGGCCCTCGACGCCGCCGATGAGATGGTCGGCCGGGATGCGGTAGTCGTCGAACACGAGCTCGGCCGAATCGATCGACTTGTAGCCGAGCTTCTCGAGCTTGCGTCCGACGGTGAAACCGGCCTGCTTCGGCGCGATGAACAGGCTCATGCCCTTGTGGCGCGGATCGGCCTGCGGGTCGGTCTTGACGAGCAGCGCGAAGCACGAGCCTTCGATGCCGTTCGAGATCCAGGTCTTGGTGCCGTTGATCACGTAGTCACCGCCGTCGCGCCGCGCCGTCATGCGGATGCCCTGCAGGTCGGTGCCGGCGTCGGGCTCGGTCAGCGCCAGGCCGCCGCGCACCTCGCCGGAGGCGAGCTTCGGCAGCCAGGCATCGCGCTGCGCGGGGGTGCCGTACTTCTCGATCGCCAGCGCGAGCATCAGGTGCGAGTTGAAGATGCCGGTGATCGCCATCCAGTACGAGGAGATCTTCATCACGATCTGCGCGTAGGTCGAGGCGGGCAGGCCGAGGCCGCCGTACTCCTGGCCGATCGTCGCGCCGAACAGGCCGAGCGACTTCATCTCCTCGACGATCTGGGTCGGATAGATGTCGCCGTGGTCGTGGTGCTTGACCGCGGGAACGACCGACCTTTGCACCCAGCGGTCGATGGCGTCGAAGAGCTCCAGCTCTTCGCCGGCGGGCAACGTTCTCTTGGCTTGATCCATGGTCGACTCTCTTGTGTGTGGGGATGCAGGCTCAGGCCGAAGGCGCGACCGCGCGTGGCGCCATGCCGGCGAGCAGCTCCGCGTTGTCGGCGCCGAGCGCGTGGCAGACCTGCTGTGTCAGCCGCTGGCCGTTGATCTTGATCGGATTGGCCAGCGCCCGCATGTCTGGCCTGGCCGGGTGCGGCACGTCGGCGACCATGCCGGTGGTGCGCAGGAACGGGTTGTCGAGCGCCTGCGCGAGATCGAGCACGGGCGCGATCGGCAGCACGCCGTTCAGCCTGGCGAGCCAATGGCTGTTCGGCTGCTTTCGGAATTCGCCGTCGATCTCGGCGGTAAGCGCGTCGCGGTTGGCCTGGCGCAGCGCCGGCGTGCAAAAGCGCGCGTCGTCGACGAGCTCCGGACGTTCGAGCGCCTTCGTCAGCGCGACGAAGAACTTGTCGGTCATGCACATGACGAAGATCCAGCCGTCGGCGGTCGGGAAGGTCTGCACCGGCGCCACCGAGAAGTGGGCGCTGCGATGCTGGCGCGTGGCTGCGTGGCCTTCGTTGAGATACCAGCTCGCGGCGTAGCCGAGCTGGTGGAGCGCGACGTCGAGCAGGCAGGTGTCGACGTCGCAGCCGACGCCGGTCGCGCGCGCCTGGATGATCGCCGCGAGCAGGCCGACCGTCGCCGTCAGGCCGGTGCACTGATCGATGATCGACGGCGCGCCAAGTCGCGACGGCGGCCCGTCCGGCTCGCCGGTCAGGTGCATCAGGCCGGACTCGGCCTGCATCAGGTAGTCGTAGCCGGGCCACGACGCGCGCTCGTTGTCGCGACCGTAGGCCGAGACATGGACGCAGACGATCGAGGGCTTGATCGCGCCGAGGGCCTGGTAGTCGAGCCCCATCGGCGTCGCCAGGTCTCCGCGCAGGTTGTTGACGACTGCATCGGCATCGGCGATCAGGTGGTGCAGGCCGGCGCGGCCTTCGTCGCTGCGCAGGTCGAGAGCGACGCTCTTCTTGCTCATGTTGAAGACCTGGAAGTACTCGCTGTCGGCCGGGCCGAGCAGGTAGGGGCCGGTGTAGCGCGCCGGGTCGCCGCCGACGCCCGCGTTCTCGACCTTGATCACCTCCGCGCCGAGGTCGGCGAGCAGCATCGTGCCGTACGGCGCGGCACCGAATTGCTCGACCGAGACGATGCGCAGACCGTGGAGAGGCTTCATGGACGAGAACCCGTTGCAGGACTGAAAGTTGTCCCTACAAAGTTTGGCGAGCTTGCCTCGTATTGTCAATCTCCCTAGTTGATCACTCAAAAATCGGGTGGTACATTGGTCCGGACAAGTTCCACTTTCGATGCCGCACCGCAGCATGAGCACGATGGAAGTCATCGCCGACGAGATCGAATTCCTGCGCACGCTGGTGCCGCTCGACGGGGCGCGTGTCGTCGACCTCGGCTGCGGCAACGGCGAGTTCGCCAGGAAGCTCCTGAGCCAGGGCCGCGCCGCCTCCGTCGATGCCTTCGAGGTCGACGCGATCCAGCACGCGAAGAACCTGCAGGCGCCTGCGGTGCCGGGGCTGCGGTTTCGCGCCGGCGGCGCCGAGCGGATCGCGCTCGCCGACGCGTCGTGCGACCTGGTCGTCATGATGAAGTCGCTGCACCACGTGCCCGGCGATCTGATGGACGACGCCTTCGCCGAGATCCGCCGCGTGCTGGCGCCCGGCGGCCACCTGTACGTCTCGGAGCCCGTCTACGACGGCCCGTTCAACGACATCGTCAAGCTCTTCCACGACGAAGGCGTGGTGCGCGCCACTGCCTACGCGGCGCTGAAGCGCGCCGACGGTTCCAATGTGCTCGCACTGGTCGCCGAGCACGAGTTCATGGCGCCGCTCTTCTTCCGCGACTTCGCCGACTTCGAGCGCCGCATCATCCAGGCGACTCATTCGGAGCACGTCCTGACCGACGCGCTGAGGCAGGACGTTCGCGAGCGCCTCGACGCCCACATGACGCCGGAAGGCGCCCGCTTCGTCCGCCCCATGCGCATCGACCTGATGCGCAAGGCAGCGTAGCCGTCGGGTGCTGCGCGGAATGAAGACGTCGAGCCCATGCCGCTGACCGAGTTGCTCGTCGGCGGCATCCTGCTCGGCGGCATCTACGCGCTGATCGCCTGCGGCCTCAACCTCATCTTCGGCGTCATGCGGGTGATCAACTTCGCCCACGGCGACATCATGGCCGTCGCCGCGCTCAGCTCGGTCTCGATCGTGATGGTGGCGAAGCTCCCGTTCTGGGTCGCGGTGCTGGTCGTCCCGCTCGCGGCGGCGCTGTTCGGCCTGCTGGTGCAGCAGCTCATCCTGCGTCGCATCGAGGGCGCGCCGCTCATCATGTCGCTGCTCGCGACCTACGCCCTCTCGACGATCCTGGTCAACATCTCGATCCTGCTCTGGGGCGGCGGCTACACCGGCATGCCGGGCGTGCTGAGCGGCTCGGTCAAGCTGCTCGGCGTCGACGTGTCGCTCTCGCGCGTCGTGTCGTTCGCGGTGGCGGTGGGCGCGAGTCTGGGCATCTGGTGGCTGCTCGCGCGCACGCGCTTCGGCCGCGCCGTGCGCACCGTTTCGCAGGCGCCCGAGCTGGCCGAGATCTCGGGCATCTCGGTCGGCCGCGTCCGTCTCGCGACCTTCGCTCTCGGCACGGCGATGGCGGGCCTGGCCGGCGTGCTGATCGCGCCGACCTTCGCGATCGATCCGCAGCTCGGCTCCCGCTTCATCGTCAAGGCCTTCGCGGTGATCATCGTCGGCGGCATGGGCAGCTACCCGGGCGCCTTCGCCGCCGCGCTGCTGCTCGGCCTGATCGAGGTGTTCGGCGGCTACTTCGCCGGCGCCGTGATCGGCTCGGCGCTGCTCTACCTGCTGATGCTCGGCGTGCTGCTGGTCAAGCCGCGCGGTCTGCTCGGCGCCCGAGTGCGGGTGTGAGGCGAAGCCCGCTCGCCATCGCCATCGTCGGCGCCACGGCCGTGATGGCACTCGCGGTGCCCCTGCTGGGATCGGCCTATGCCGTCTCGTTCACGATCCAGCTGCTGGTCTTCCTGATCCTCGCCTACTCGTGGAACCTGATCGGCGGCTACGCCGGCTACACCCACTTCGGCCAGGTCAGCTTCTTCGGCGTCGGCGCCTACGTGGGCA
>JAYTHL010000103.1:0-6268 GCA_043732605.1 Rhizobacter sp.
CCCGATGCGCCCGGCCATCGTGTCCTGGCGCGAAATGAACAGCAATACGCCGACGAAGATCAGCAGCGGCGACAGCCACGACAAGTCGAACGAAAACACCACCGCCATCAACGCGGTGCCGACATCGGCGCCGAGGATGACCGCGAGCGCGGCGCCCGTCGTCACCAGCCCCTTGCCGACGAACGAGGCCACGATCAGGCAGGTGGCGGTGCTCGACTGCACGATCGTCGTGACGCCCATGCCGGCGAGGATGGCGGTCGCGCGGTTGGAAAAGCTCTTCGACAGCACACTGCGCAGGCTTTCACCGAACACACGCAATACGCCGGTGCGCACGATGTGCGTGCCCCAGACCAGCAAAGCGATGGCGGCGAGCAGATTGAGAAGGTGAAGCATCGGTCGGGATCAGGCTCGAGGCTGTGTCAGGCCCAGGGCAAAGAATAGGTTTTGATGTTGGTGAAACTCTTCATCGCTTCCTGCACACCTTCTTTGTAACCGAGGCCAGAGTCTTTGATGCCACCAAAGGGTGTGAGTTCAAGCCGATAGCCCGGCACTTCGCGCACGTTGACCGTGCCAACCTGCAGCTCGGCGACGAAGCGGCTGATGTAGTCGAGCCGGTTGGTGCACACGGCCGACGACAGGCCATAGGCCGTTCCATTGGCGAGGCGGATCGCTTCTTCGATGTTGGCAAAGCGGATGATCGGCGAGACCGGGCCGAAGGTTTCTTCACGCGCCACCGTCATCTCGGGCGTGACACGGTCGATCACGGTCGGCGAATAGAGCGCGCCGTCGCGCTTGTTGCCGACGAGCAAACGCGCGCCTCGTGACACCGCTTCTTCGACACGCGACTCGAACAAACGCGCTGCCGCTTCGTCGATCACCGTGCCCATTTCCAGCTTCGCATCGCTCGGGTCGCCGAAGCTCCAGGCGCGTGTCTTCTCGACCACCATGTCGGTGAAGCGCGCGGCCACCGCTTCGTGCACCAGCAGACGTTTGACCGCCGTGCAGCGTTGCCCCGAGTTCTTGTACGAACCCTGCACCGCGAGCGTGGAGGCTTCGTCGAGGTCGGCGTCGTCCATCACGATGATCGGGTCGTTGCCACCGAGCTCCAGCACCATGCGGCGGTAGCCGGCTTTGGAGGCGATGGTTTTGCCGATCGCCACACCGCCGGTGAAGGTGACGAGGCCGACGTGTTCGTTGGTGATCAGCTCGTCGGCGATCTCGGCGGGCGAGCCGGTCACGACCGAGAGCATCTCGGGCGGCAGGCCCGCTTCATACAACAGGTCGGCGAAGAGCAAGGCCGAGAGCGGCACCTTTTCGGACGGCTTGAGCACCATGCGGTTGTTGGTCGCAATTGATGGCACGACCTTGTGCGCCACCTGATTCATCGGGTGGTTGAACGGCGTGATCGCGGTGATCACGCCGAGCAGCGGGTCGCGCTGGGTGTAGACGCGGCGCTTCTTGCCGTGCGGCGTGAGATCGCACGAGAAGATCTGGCCGTCGTCTTTCAGGCACTCGTTGGCGCCGAACACCAGTACGTCGACGACGCGGCCGACTTCGTAGGTGGCGTCTTTCAAGCCCAAGCCCGACTCGGCGCTGATCAGCGCGGCCACCTGCATGCTGCGTTCGCGCACCAGCGCGGCGGTCTTGTCCAGAATGTTGGAGCGCTCGAATCGTGTCAAGCGCGGTTTGTAGGCGTGAGCGATGGCCAATGCCTGCCTGACTTCGGTTAGCGTGGCCTTGGGCACGCTGCCGATGCATTGGGTAGTGAACGGATTGAAGACCTGGATGCAGCGCTCGCCGCTGCGGTCTGTACCGACCTTCTCGCCCGCGATCCGCATGCCGTGGTTCAGGATCGAGTCGCTCATTGTGCGTGGTTCAGAGCCAGATCGAAGGCGTCGAAGTTGCGCCAGCGGCGCTGCGGGTCGAGGCCGTTGATTTTGCGGTTCAGGATCAACGGCACGCGCTGTTCCGACACGCCACCGTGGGAACGCAGTGGGGCGTCGAGCGCGCTCAGGTCGTGTCGCGCGGCAGAGGTGCCAATCACGGTCGAGCGCTCCGAGACGACGACCATGTCACCGATGCGATCCGCCGGCAATTCGAAATGCGCCGCGGCACCGGCGCGGTCGTGCACCGACTCGATGCCCTGCAGCGCGCCGATGCGCTGCACGATCTCTGCCCCGTTCACATCGCTTGGCAAATAGACGGTCGCAAACGAACCCAACGCGCCGTGGTGCACCACATAAGGGTCGGTGATCGGCAGGATCACCCGAGCGCGGCCGGCACCGAGCCAGCCGTCGAGCACGTCTTGCAGGTAGATCACGTCGGGTTGTGCGTCCATGCGCGTCTTGGCGTTCATGCCGTGGTCGGCGGTGAGGGCGATCACGCAGCCCATCGCGTCGAGCTGGCCGAGGTAGCCGTCCATCATGCTGTAGAACGCGTCGGCACGGTCGGTGCCGGGGGCGTGTTTGTGCTGCACATAGTCGGTGGTCGAGAGGTACATCACGTCGGGCCGGCGCGCGCGGGCCATCAGCTTCACACCCGCCGCGAACACGAACTCGGAGAGTTCGGCGCTGTACACCGAAGGCACGGCCATGCCCACGAGGTCGGGCACGCCGGTGATGCCGTTTTCGGCCTGCGTGGCCTCGTCGGCTTTCTCGGCCGAGAAGCAGATGCCTTTCATGCCGTGGCCGAGCAGCTTGCGCAACTTGTCTTTCGCGGTGACGACGGCCACCGAGCGCCCCGACTCAGCCAGCGCCGCCAGCAGCGTCGGCGCACGCAGCCACTTCGGGTCGTTCATCATCACTTCGGTGTTGCTCGCCATGTCGAACAGGGTGTTGCCGCAGATGCCGTGCACCGAGGGCGGCGCGCCGGTCACGATCGACAGGTTGTTGGGGTTCGTGAAGCTCGGGATCACGCAGTCGCCGATCAGCACCGTGCCCTCGGCCAGCACGCGCTTGAGCCAGGGCATGCGGCCATGCGCGACGGCCTGGGCGATGTAGTCGGGCTCGCAGCCGTCGACACACACCACGATGGTCGGGTGAGTGGGAAGGCGGTAGCTGCGCTGGTTGACGGTGATCATGAGCAGGCCTTCAAGCGCGTGCGAGTGCGCGTGGTTTGCGCGGCGCCGGGGTTGCGACAGCGGCGTGCGCCTGCTGGCGCAGGTTGTTCTTGATCGTGCGTTCCTTGCTTTCGATCACATGGTCGAACATCGCCTTGCCGGCGGCGTCGGCGTCGCCCGAGGCGATGGCTTTGACGATCGCGCGGTGCTCGCCGGCCGAGATCGGCATCAGCCAGCCGTCAGCCAGGTTCAGGCGCCGAAACAGGCTCAGCTCCTTGATCAGCTTGCGGTAGATCGCGGTGAGCTTGCTGTTGCCGGCGAGCTCGACCAGGCGGTCGTGGAACTTCAGGTTCAGCAGGTGGTAGTGGTAGGTGTCCTTGGCCTTCACGGCCTGCTCCATCTGCTCGACCAGGCCGCGCACCTCCTTCAACTGTGGCGCGGTGATGTGCTCGGCCAGGCGCCGGCCGACCAGCTCGTCCATCGCGGCGCGCAGGTCGAAGATCTCGACCGCCTCATCGATGGGGATGTCGCGCACGAAGACACCGCGATTCTTTTCGGTGCGCACCAGGCCGGCTTCTTCGAGCATGCGAAACGCCTCGCGCAGCGGGCCGCGCGAAACGCCGAGCCTTGTCGCCAACGCCATCTCGGTGAGCTTGGCGCCGGGCGCCAGTTCGCCGGAAAGGATCATGCGTTCGAGCTCGCCCTGCACCACGCTCGTCAGCGAGCTGGTCTGCAGCAGCGTGATGGTGGGATGAGGTGCAACGGTAACGTTCATTCGTGACGAGTAGATGTCAGGCTTTGGAGATTGTCAACAGTTCTCAAGAAACAGTTGACGACATTTGCAACGCGCCCCTAGACTGAGACCACTTCGTCAAGCCCGGTTCGCCTTGTGAAGGCACGCGGCTTGCACGCTGACTTCCCATCGTCGCGCCGACAAGGCGTTCCTCACAGGAGATGTGCATGAATCGGGTTTCAGTCAAACCGCTGCTGGCCGTGCTGGCCTTGTTCGTCTCCACCGCGGCCTTCGCGCAGAAGACCCAGCTCACCGTCTACACCGCGCTCGAGACCGATCAGCTCAAGGCCTACGAAGCGGGCTTCGTGAAAGACAACCCCGGCATCGAGATCAAGTGGGTGCGCGACTCCACCGGCGTGATCACCGCCAAGCTGCTCGCCGAGAAGGCGAACCCGCAGGCCGATGTGGTGATGGGCGTGGCTGCGTCGAGCCTCGCGCTGCTCGACAAGCAAGGCATGTTGATTGCCTATGCGCCGCTCAACCTCGACGCGATCATGAGCCAGTACCGCGACAAGAAAGACCCGCCGGCTTGGTTCGGCATGGATGTGTGGGGCGCGACCGTTTGCTTCAACACCGTCGAGGCCACCAAGCGCGGCCTGCCCAAGCCTGAAACCTGGAAGGACATGACCAAGCCGATCTACAAAGGCCAGATCGTGATGCCGAACCCTGCGTCATCGGGCACCGGCTTCTTCGACGTGTCGGCCTGGTTGATGCTGTGGGGCGACGACGGCGGCAAGGGCGGCGGCTGGAAGTTCATGGACGCGCTGCACGAGAACATTGCGCAGTACACCCACTCCGGTTCCAAGCCCTGCAACATGGCGGCGACCGGCGAGTACGTGATGGGCATCTCGTTCGAGTATCGCGGTAATGCCAACAAGGCCAAGGGTGCGCCGATCGACCTGATCTTCCCGAAGGAAGGGCTGGGCTGGGACTTGGAGGCCTTCGCGATCCACGCGGGCACGAAAAAACTCGACGCCGCCAAGAAGCTCGCCGACTGGGCTTCGAGCAAGGACGCGATGAAGCTTTACGGCAAAAACTTCGCGATCACCGCGGTGCCCGGCGTGGCCGAGCCTTTGAAGAACGTGCCGGCCGACTACGAGAAGCGGCTGGTGAAGATGGACTTCGCCACCCTTGCGGCGAATCGTGAGCGCGTCTTGGCCGAATGGAACAAGCGATACGACGCGAAGTCCGAGCCGAAAAAGTAAACGCCATTCGATGAGCGAGTACCTGCGCCTGGCGGGCATCCGCAAGAACTTCGGTGCCTTCGAGGCGCTGCGCGACATCGGCCTGTCGATCGAGCAAGGCGAGTTCGTTTGCTTTCTGGGGCCCTCGGGATGCGGCAAGACGACCTTGCTGCGCATCATCGCGGGGCTGGAAACGCAGACGGCCGGCAGCATTCACCAAGCCGCGCGAGACATCTCGCTGATGCCGCCTGCGCAGCGCGATTACGGCATCGTGTTTCAGTCATATGCGCTGTTCCCGAACCTGACCGTGGCCGACAACGTCGCCTACGGCCTCGTCAACCGCAAGCAGTCGCGCGCCGACATCGCCAATCGCGTCGAAGAGCTGCTTCGGCTTGTCGGCCTGCCGGGCACCGGCGACAAATTTCCGGCGCAACTCTCGGGCGGGCAACAGCAACGCATCGCGCTCGCGCGCGCACTCGCCACGAAGCCCGGTTTGCTGCTGCTCGACGAACCCTTGTCGGCACTCGATGCGTTGGAGCGCGTGCGGCTGCGAATGGAAATTCGCTCGTTGCAGCACAAGCTCGGTGTCACGACCATCATGGTCACGCACGACCAGGAAGAAGCGCTTTCTGTGGCCGACCGCATCGTCGTGATGAACCACGGTGTCATCGAGCAGGTGGGTACGCCGATTCAGGTGTACAGCGAGCCGGCGAGCGTGTTCGTGGCCGACTTCATCGGCAAGGGCAACCGGCTTGTCGCGGTGGCCGAAGGCGGCGGCATGCTGCGCTGCGGTCACCTGCGCCTGCCCTGGCCGCCAAGTGCCGGCACCGAGCCCTTGACCGGGTCGAGCGTAACGCTCTACATGCGGCCGGAAGACCGCGTCGTCGAAGGGTTGCAGGCGGGCGACCCGCACCAGTGCGTCGGCACCGTGCGGCGCGTCGATTTTTTCGGCGGCTATTGCTTCGTCGACCTGCGCGTCGAGGGCTTGCCCGACCAGCCGATGAACCTGCAGTTCTCGCTCATCCAAATGCATGACTTGGGCGTTCACGAGGGCGCGCAACTGCGCTTCGCATTGCGCGCCGATCGGCTGCGCGCGTTCCCGCCGAAACCCGCGGCTTGATGCGCGCGACGTCACGATGCCGGCCGCCCTGACGCTCCCCGGCACCGCGCTGCACCAGCGCGCCCACTGGACCGACCGCATCGCCCACGCGTCGATGCTGCTGATCACGCTCG
>JAYTHL010000104.1:0-1799 GCA_043732605.1 Rhizobacter sp.
CGATGGGCGACGCCGAGGGCGGCGAGGCGGCTGGGCGAGGAGGAACCGTCGAGCATGTCGAACACGTCGCGGCGCTGCCGCAGGGAGCGAGCCTTCGACCTTACCGCGATTCGCAACGGATTCCATCGCGCGGCTACGATTCGAGCGACGACGGTCACGAACGACAAAGGAAGCTCTCGCGATGACGACCCGCCCTGCCCTGCGCGCGCTGCGCCGACTCGCCCTCGGGGCGTGCTTGACGCTGGTCTGCGCCTCGCCGGCGCTCGCCGCCGACCCGAAGGTGCTCAACATCTACAACTGGTCCGACTACATCGCTGACGACACGATCAGGAACTTCGAGAAAGAGACCGGCATCAAGGTCAACTACGACAACTACGACAGCAACGAAGTGCTGCTCGCCAAGCTCGTGGCCGGCAACACCGGCTACGACATCGTCGTCCCTGGTGCGCACTTCGCGAAGACCCAGATCGAAGGCGGCCTGCTGCAAAAGCTCGACCGCTCGAAGCTCAAGAACTGGGGCAACCTCGATCCGACCCTGCTGCAGCAGCTCGCCGCCGTCGATCCCGGCAACCAGTACCTGGTCGACTGGCTCTGGGGCTACGTGACCGTCGGCATCAACGTGCCCAAGGTCAAGGCCGCCCTCGCTGCCCTGCCGAACGCGCTGCCCATGCCCGACAACGCCTGGAGCCTGATCTTCGATCCGAAGTACGCCGGCAAGCTGAAGGGCTGCGGCGTGAACTTCCTCGACTCCGCGTCCGAGGTGCTGCCGGTGGCGCTGCTCTACGTCGGCAAGAAGCCGTACAGCGCCGAGGCCGCCGACTACGACGCGGCGGCCAGAATGCTCTCGACGGTGCGGCCGTTCGTCACCCGCTTCTCGTCGTCGGGCTACATCAACGATCTCGCGGGCGGGTCGTTGTGTGCCGTGATGGGCTACTCGGGCGACATCAACATCGCCCGGGCTCGTGCGCTCGAGGCGAACCCGAAGCAGCCGGCGGCGATCGAGGCGCTCGTGCCGAAGGGCGGCGCGACGTTGTTCTTCGACTCGATGGCGATCCCGAAGGACGCCAAGAACGTCGCCAACGCGCACCTCTTCATCGACTACATCCTGCGCCCCGAGGTCTCGGCGGCGCTCACCAACAAGGTCTTCTACGCCAACCCGAACGCAGCGTCGCTGAAGTTCGTGAAGAAGGACGTCGCCGAGAACAAGACGATCTTCCTGTCGGCCGCCGACAAGGCGCGGATGACGCCGCCCGACGCGGTTCCGCAGGCGATCCGGCGCGTGCAGACGCGCGTCTTCACGAACTTCAAGGCGGGCCGCTGAGCGGCCGCGGTCGGGCCTACGAGACCGTCACGCCCTTCCAGAACGCGACGCGGCCCTTGATCTGCCTGGCCGCCTCGAGCGGCTCGGGGTAGTACCACACGGCGTTCTCGTTCATCTTGCCGTCGACCATCAGGCTGTAGTAGTGCGCCTGGCCCTTCCATGGGCAGGAGGAACGGTGATTGCTGAAGCTCACGTAGTCGCGCTTCAGGCTCGACTCCGGAAAGTAGTGATTGCCTTCGACCACGACGGTGTCGTCGCTCTCGGCGATGGTCGCGCCGTTCCAGGTGGCTTTCATGATCCGGTTCCTCGGTAAGACGTTCCACGAATGCTAGGCGAACACGAAAGGCAGACATGACGACCAAGGTTCGCAAGGGGCAGGCGCCCGACCAGCTCAGCCGCGAGGAGTTCGGACAGCGTTTTCGCGGCTCGTTCGTCGACCCTGCATTCCAGGCCGAGGCGCCGGCGATCGCGCGCATCG
>JAYTHL010000105.1:0-1798 GCA_043732605.1 Rhizobacter sp.
AACCGCGGCTTCGAGGTCTGGCTGGTCGCGCACGCACGCACCCGCGCCGAGCTCGCCGAGCTGTTCCCGGGCGAAAAGCGCATCCGGTTCGTCGAGGACAGCCGCCTGCACACCACGCTCTGGACGCTCGGCACCTGGCTGCCGCCGATGCTGGCCTACGTCACGACGGGCTTCATCTCGCGCCTCGTCGTGCAGCGCGAACAACGCCGGATCGTGCGCGGCCTGGTCGCCTCCGAAGGCATCGACCTCATCCACCAGCCGACGCCGGTCTCGCCGCGCGAGCCGTCGATCATCTTCGACGTCGGCGCGCCGGTGATCATCGGGCCGATGAACGGCGGCATGGACTATCCGCCGGCGTTTCGCGCCGGGCAGAGCGCGGCCAAGAAGCTGCTCTACCGCGTCGGCGTGAGCCAGGTCTCGTGGCTCAACAAGGTGATGCCCGGCAAGCGCCGCGCGGCGATCCTGCTGGTCGCCAACGAGCGCACGCGCGCGGCCCTGCCCGACGGCGTCTGTGACTGGGTCGAGCGGCTCGGCGAGAACGGCGTCGAGCTCGACCTGTGGAGCCAGATCCCGCCGCAGCCGCGCCGGAACGCCGGCGTCGTCACCTTCGGTTTCGTCGGCCGACTGGTCAAGCTGAAGGCGGTCGACATCCTGCTCGACGCCTTCGCGATCGCCTCGGCATCGGCGCCGATGCGGCTGGTGGTCATCGGCGACGGCGAGGAGCGCCAGCGCCTGCATCGGCGGGCCGCGTCGCTGTTCCCGTCGCGTCCGACCGAAGGCGCCGGCGCGCCGGTGCGCTTCACCGGCTGGGTGTCGCAGTCGGTGTGCGCGGCCGAGCTCGCCGAGGTCGACGGGCTGGTCATGCCGAGCCTGCGCGACTGCGGCGGCGCGGTGATCCTCGAGACGATGTCGATGTCCAAGCCGGTGATCGCGACCGCCTGGGGTGGCGCGCTCGACTACCTCGACGACGCCTGCGGTATCCTGGTCGAGCCGACGAGCCGCACGGCGCTGATCGAGGGCCTGGCCGCGGCGATGGTGCGACTCGCTCACTCGCCGGCGGAGCGGGCGGCGATGGGCCGCGCCGCGCGCCTGAAGGTCGAGACCCACTACGACTGGGAAGTGAAGGCCGAGGACATGCTCGACGTCTATCGACGCGTGCTGGCGACCGCGGCGCGGCCCGCCACCGCCGCCGCGCTCGCGGCCTGACGGCGCTGTGCAGTCGACCTCGAACCGCTGGCGCTCGGCGCTCGCGCGTCGCTTCCTCGTCGCCCTGCGCCGGGCCACGCATCGCCTGCCGGTGCAGCTCGAGACTGTGCACCGCGCCCGCGTGATGGTGCTCGCGCCGCACTTCGACGACGAGTCGATCGCCTGCGGCGGCACGCTGCTGCTCCACAAGGCTGCAGGCAGCGAGGTCTGCGTCGTGTTCGTCTCCGACAGCTCGGGCGCGCTCGCCGATCCGGTGGCCGCAGCGCAGGTCAGGGCGGTTCGGCGGGCGGAGATGCAGCAGGTGCAGGCGGCGCTCGCGCTCGACTCCGTCGTCGAGCTCGAATTTCCGGATGGCTCCTTGGTGCGGCACGAGCGCGCGATCGCCCAGCGGTTGGCCGAGGTGCTGAAGATCTTTCGTCCGGAGCAGGTCTTCTGCCCGTTTCCGGTCGACGCCCACGCCGATCACCAGGCGACGGCGCTCGCCTTTGCGCAGGCGACCGAGCTCGCGGGCTGGCAGGGCGAGGTTCTCGCGTACGAGGTCTGGTCGACGCTCTGGCCGAACACGGCGATCGACATCGGCGCCGTCGCCGAC
>JAYTHL010000106.1:0-1792 GCA_043732605.1 Rhizobacter sp.
TCAGGCACAAGGCGCAGCCGATGCACCAGGCTTCGTCGACGACCGCGCGGGCGCGCGGGCCTTCGCTGCCGCAGGCCGGATCGAGTGCGAGGACGGCGCGGCCGGCGAAACGCGCCAGCCGCTCGACACCGTCCTGGCCGCCGGGCGGGCATCGGTTGATGTCGGCACCGTCGGCGACGATCGCCTGCGCGTACCCGCGACAGTCAGGGTAGCCGCAGCGCGTGCACTGCGTCTGCGGCAAGGCATCGAGCAGCGCCTCGACGAGCGTCGCCCCGGTCACCGCGCTCCGCTCAGGCGCTGAGCGCCGAGCGCTTGCCGCGCGACAGGCGCTTCTTGCCGTTCGTGCCCTGGTGCGCGGCGATGAAGTCGCGCACCTTCGGGTAGACCTTCTCGCGCCAGCGACGACCCGAGAAGATGCCGTAGTGGCCGGCGCCGATCGCGTCGTAGTGGAAGTGCAGGTCGGCCGGCACGCCGGAGCACAGGTCGTGCGCGGCCTTGGTCTGGCCGGTCCCGGAGATGTCGTCGAGCTCGCCCTCGATGGTGAGAAGCGCGGTGGTCTTGATGTCCTGCGGCCGCACCGGTTCGTCCTTGATCACCCAGGTTCCGTTGACCAGCGCGAAGTCCTGGAACACGGTCTTGATGGTGTCGAGGTAGTACTCGGCCGGCATGTCGAGGACGGCGTTGTACTCGTCGTAGAAATCGCGGTGGGAGTCGGCCTTGTCGCCGTCGCCACGCACCAGGTCGAGGAAGTGGTCGTAGTGCGATTTCAGGTGCCGGTCGGGGTTCATCGCGATGAACCCCGCGTGCTGCAAGAAGCCGGGATAGACGCGCCGACCGGCGCCGGGGAAGTTGACCGGCACGCGGTGGATGACGTTGTTCTCGAACCAGGAATGGCTCTTGTTCGTCGCCAGGTTGTTGACCGCGGTCGGGCTCTTGCGAGCGTCGATCGGGCCGCCCATCATCGTCATCGTGCGTGGCGTCGTCTCGCCGGCGCTGGCCATGAGCGAGATCGCGGCGAGCACGGGCACCGTCGGCTGGCAGACCGAGATCACGTTGACCTCTGGGCCGATCAGGCGGATGAACTCCTGCACGTAGGCGACGTAGTCGTCGAGGTGGAACGGGCCCTTGTCCTCGGGAACCATGCGCGCGTCGGTCCAGTCGGTGATGTAGACCTTGTGGTCCTTCAGCATCTCGCGCACAGTCTCGCGCAGGAGCGTCGAGTGGTGGCCCGAGAGCGGCGCGACGATCAGCACCACCGGCTGCAGCTTGAGGCGCTGCAGCGTCGGCAGGTCGTCGGTGAAGCGCTTGAAGCGGAGCAGCCGGCAGAACGGCTTCTCGAGCGCGACCTGCTGGTGGACCGCGACGTCGACGCCGTCGACGGTGATCGACGTGATGTTGAACTCGGGCTTCTCGTAGTCCTTGGCGAGCCGGTGCATCAGCTCGAGGCCGGCGGAGACGCGATTTGCTTGCGGCGTGTGCGCGAACAGCGACAGCGGATGGTTGTAAAGCTTGGACGAAGCGCTCGCGAACTCGGAAAACGGGCTGAGCAGCGCGCGCTGCGCTTCGTACCACTCGTAAAGCATCATGCGGAAGCCTTTTCTGTGACCTGGGTGATGGCCGCGACGACTGCGTCGAGGTTGCGTTCGTTGAGAGCAGCTACGCAGATGCGGCCGGAATCGACGCCGTAAATACCGAACTCGCTGCGAAGCCGCTGCATCTGTGACTTTGAGAGGCCGGAGTAGCTGAACATGCCGCGCTGGCGCGTGATGAAGGCGGTGTCGATGCCGGCGCC
>JAYTHL010000107.1:0-6216 GCA_043732605.1 Rhizobacter sp.
CTCTCGTCGCCCTGCGCCTCGGTGTAGTGGAACGGCGTGCGCGTCACGAAGCGGTTGTGCGCGGCATCGGCGACGTCGACGACGGGCGTCTGCAGCAGATGGTGGGCGCGGCTCGGCGGCTGCTGAGAGAACGCGCGAGGGCTCATCAGCCGCTCGACGCGCAGCGCACGCAGGAGCTTGTCTTCGTGGAGATGGGAGTTGTGCTGCAGCGCCTCGGTCTGGCCGGGCACGAGCGGCACCCAGTAGAGGCCGTCGTCGGCCCACAGGTCGAGCCACTCGTCGTAGCGGCACTCGTCGAGCAGGCGCGCCTCGCGCACGACGAAGTCGATCAGGTCGCGCTCGACCAGCGTGGTCGCGTGCATTGCCGTGCTCACATCGTCTCCGTCATGAAGCGGACCCAGGCGCGGTACTGGTTCCTCATCGAGATCTCGCTCGTGCCGTTGGCCGTGACCTCGGCCTGGCCGATCTCGGCCGGATCGAAGTCGCGCTGCAGGCTCACCCACGGGTTGCCGCTCGCGTGCAGGCCCTTCTGGATCGCGCGGTAGGCGTGCAGGTCGTCGTGGCCGACGACCGAGAAGGGAGAGTTGATGAGCCGGTTGTAGGTGACCGTGCGCTCGAGCAACGCGTCGGGCGCGCCCTTGAGGCGCAAGGTCCAGCTCTCGATGATCGTCTTGTCGACGGCGATCGGCCGGACGACGCGGATCGACTGGATCGCGCCCTTGATCGTGAGGCTCGGGTAGTAGACCGTGTTGTGCCGCGCGACCTTCATGACCTCGGTGCTCTTCGCCTCGCCGTGCGCGGCGGTCATGGCCGCCTCGTAGCCGGGCACGCCGGAATAGCCGCTGTGGATCGAGTAGTGCACACCCGAGTAACTGTGGCCGTTGGCGAAGACGCGAACCCCCATGTCGTCGTAGAAGGCGTAGTCGGAGACGAACGGCACGAACTGCTCGATCGCCATCGGCTTCGGCTTGTCGGCGGGCTCGTCCTTCCACATCCGCTTGGCCGTGCCGGCCGACGACTCGTGCACGACCATCGGGTGCATCGTGTCGTTGAGGTTCTCGACGAAGAGCTTCCAGTTGCAGGCGTGCAGGAAGCGCAGGCACCCGCCGGTGATCACGAGCTCGCCCTCGGGCGATCGGTCGGCGAGGTTGTCGATCGACGAGAGCGCGTCGCCGAAGTAGCTCGCGAAGTCGGGGCCGGCGTCGCCGAGCTTGCAGAAGACGAAGCCGCGGTGCGTCGCGACGTTCGTCACCGCGACCAGCCCGCGCGACGCTTCGCATTCCTGCAGCCGCGTGCCGTCGTAGCCCTTCTTGAGCGGGATCGCGAGCAGCGCGCCATCGGTCTTGTAGGCCCATCCGTGGTACGGGCAGCGGAAGAACCGGCCCGCGTTGCCCGCCGTCGCGCTCACCACCTTCGCGCCCTTGTGCGCGCAGCGGTTCATGAGCACGTGCACGCTGCCGTCGTCGGCGCGCACCGCGATCAGCGGCCGGCCGGCGATGTCGACGGTGATGTAGTCGCCGACGTCCCGGATCTGGCTCTCGTGGCCGACGTAGCTCCACGTGTTGGCGAAGAAGTGCTCCTGCTCGAGCGCGAACAGCTCCTCGTCGATGTAGAGGTCGCGGTGGACGCGGTCGGGCTCGACGAGGGCGCGGACCGCGTCCGGACGGCCGCGGTAGCGATCGCTCACGGCATCACGGCCGCGGCGGCGGGCACGGCGGCCGATGGCGCGGCGGCGGTCGCCGGAGTCGCGCCGGCGGCAAGCCCGTGTCGCGCGATCGCGGCCTGCAACGCAGTGCCGTGCTCGTCGGCGAGCGCGGCCTCGCGCAGCGCGGCGAGCGTCGCGGGCGGCAGCGCGGCACCGGCGCGATCGACGATCGTCATCAGCGTGCAGAAGCTCGTCCAGCCGCGAGCGTGCGTGTCACCGTAGCCCTTGACGAGACGCTGGCACATCGCGACCTCGGTCGCCAGCGCCGGTGCGACGGCGGCGAGGCGAGCGATGCGATCGAGCCACGCCTCGATGCGCGCGGTCTCGATCTCGAAGCGCAGGCTCGATCGGCGCATGCGGCGCAGACCGGCGACGCACCACAGCAGCAGGAAGCCGGAGATCGCGCTCGTCGTGACAACGCGGCCGCGCGCGGTCAGCCGCTCGACGATGCGGCGCGGCACGCCGGAGCTCGCGAGCCAGCGGCCGAGCCCGGCCGGCAGCGTTTCGCAGATCTCTTCCACGCGCGGATGCATGTACTCATCGATCGCGAGCGTCTGCTCCGTCGTCGCGCGCACTTCATCGCGGACGCGGTCGAAGCGCGTTGCCCGCGTCTTGAGTGCCGCGACGCGCACCGTGTCCTCGTACGTCATCCAAAGCGCGAGATGACGCGCCGTTTCGGTGACGAGCGTCGCATCTGCGCGCGGCGCGGCGGCTTGAACGCGAACGAGGCGATCGAGGTAGAGCGAGGCGTAGTCCGGGTCTTGCCAGTCGATCGTGCGGCGCAAGCCTTCGACGACGATCGTCTGCGCGTCTGCGGGGAAGGACGAGCGTGCGCGCTCGACGAGCGACGCGACGACCGGGTCGGCCGCTGGCGGCATCGTGATCGTTGCCGCTCCGATCGGGGGCGCGGCATGCGCTGCCGAGTCGATCGCGCGATCGGCGACCACGGACGCGAAGCCGGCGTCGAACGCGCGCCGGCTCGCGCCCGCGCCGACGCCGCCCTGCGCGATCGTCTCCTCGTACGCGGGGCGCGCGAACGGCAGCGCGCCGCTGGCCGCGAGCGCGCCGAAGAGCACGGCGCTGATGACGCTGCCGGCCTCGTCGGCGACGCGGGCCATGTCGAACGACACCAGCCGCGCGGCCGCGCCGCGCGCGTGCGCGAGCAGCGCGTCGCCGTCGATGCGGCCGTCGCCGAGGGCCGTCTTCTCGGTGATCGACCAGACGCGATGCGTCGATGCGATCAGCGTCGTGCGGTCGGACGTGACCAGGCCGCGCTGCACGGCGCGTCCGGCCTCCATCAGCTCGGAGGCGAGGACGATGTCGACGTCACCCGGCATCGGCATCAGCGCCAGCACCGGTCGCGCGCCGGCAGCGGTCGCGTCGGCTTCGGCGAACAGCTCGAGGTAGTAGATCGTCGCGCCGGTGCGCTGGGCGACGCCGGGCACCGAGGTCGCCTGCGCGACGTAGCCGTGGTGCTCGGCGAGCTCGACGATCCAGTCCGAGAGCACGCCACCGCCTTCGCCACCGATGGCGAGGATCGCGATCTTGATCGGCTGCGCCACCGCACGGGTCGGAGCAGGCACGGCCCCGGCCGGCGATCGCTCGTCGTCGCGGCCCATCGACGCTGCCAACGCTCGGGGCGCGACGACCGCCGCCGGGATCTCGAACCTCGCCCGTCGCCGAGCATCGCGCCGCTGCAACGCACCGATCACCGTGCCCCGCAAGTACTCCATCAACCGATCGCCACGCGTCGGATTGCTGACGATGCGCGCCTTGTAGAACGACGGACACAGCACCGCCGCGTGCGAGACCTCGCCGCACACGCCGCAGCCGACGCAGCTGTCGATCACCGCCGCGACCGGATCGGTGCGCAGCGCGTCGGGGTTCTCCTTGATCGTCAGCGACGGGCAGCCCGAGAGGCGGATGCACGAGTGATCGCCTGTGCAGGTGTCGGCATCGACGCCGAAGCGCTCGCGCACGACACGCTCGCCACGCGCGACTGCCGCCTTCACGAGCGGCTTCTCGCGCCGCTGCCGGTTGAGCATGCACTCCGACTGCGCGACCAGCACCTTCGGGCCCTTGTCCTTCGTCGTCAGCGCGTCGCGCAAGGCATCGCGCATCTGGCCGACATCGAAAGTGTGCGTCACCGTCTTCACCCATTCGACGCCGACGCCGCGCACCGCCTTCTCGATCGCGTGGCCGGTGCTGCGCGAGACGTTCGCACCCTTCGACGAGAGCAGGTCCTGGCCGCCGGTCGCCGAGGTGTAGTTGTTGTCGACGACGATGGTGAGGTTGTCGCTGCGGTTGAAGACCGCGTTAGCGATGCCACTGGTCAGGCCGTTGTGCCAGAAGCCGCCGTCGCCCATCACGCTGATGGCACGCTTCCCGTCGGTGGCACCGCCTGCACCCGGCGGGCTGAACGCCGATGCGCCCGCGGTGCCGAGGCCGTATCCCATCGTCGTGTTGCCGAGGTGGAACGGCGGCAGGATCGAGAACAGGTGGCAGCCGATGTCGGCGCTGATGTGATGCGCGCCGAGCTCCTTCTCGACGAGCTTCATCGCGCTGAAGATCGGTCGCTCGGGACAGCCGGTGCAAAAACCCGGCGGGCGCGCGTGAACGTGATCGGCGAGGTCGGTCGTGGCCGGCGTCACGATCGACGCCGCCTTGCGAGCCGCCGGCGCGAGGCAACCGTAGCGTTCGAGAAACGCGCGCACACCGTCCTGCATCACCGCCTGCGTGTATTCGCCCGCGAGCGGCAGGACGTCCTTGCCGTGCAGCGCTGCCGCGACGCCTTCGCGCAGCAGGATCGTCGCGACGTTCTGCTCGATGAAGTTCGGCTGCCCTTCCTCGACCATCAGCACCGCGCGCTTGCCGGCGCAGAAGCGGACGACCTCGTCGTCGACGATCGGATAGGCGACGTTCAGCACGTAGACCGGCACCTGCGAGCGGCCGTAGACGTCGGCCAGGCCGAGCCGCTCGAGAACGCGCAGCAGCGTGTTGCAGTGGCCGCCCTGGACGACGATACCGACGTCGCCGAAGCGGCCGTCCGTGCCGATCACTTCGTTCAGACCGCGCGAGGCGATGAAGCGCAGCGCCGCCGGCCAGCGCTCGCCGATCTTCTCGCGCTCGTGCGCGTAGCTCATCGGCGGCAGCACGATGCGGCCGACGTCGCGCCGCGGCCGCGCCATCGCCTCGCCCAGCGTGAACGGCGATCGGACGTTGTCGGATGCGGTGAACTGGCCGTGGACGTGGCAGGCGCGGATGCGCAGCTCGAGCATCACCGGCGTGCGGCTCGCCTCCGAAAGCTCGAAGCCTGTCTTCACCGCGGCAACGATGGCCGGCAGGTTCGGGCGCGGATCGAGCAGCCAGATCTGCGACTTCATCGCGAACGCGTGCGTCCGCTCCTGCATGATCGACGAGCCTTCGCCGTAGTCCTCGCCGACGATCACGAGCGCGCCGCCGAGCACGCCGCCCGAGGCGAGATTGGCGAGCGCATCCGACGCGACGTTGACGCCGACCGGCCCCTTGAACGTCACCGCGCCGCGCAGCGGGTAGTTGACCGACGCCGCCAGCGTCGCCGCCGCGGTCGCCTCGCTGGCGCTGTTCTCGAAGCGGATGCCGTGCTCGACGAGGATGTCTTGCGCGTCGGCGAGCACGTCCATCAGGTGCGAGATCGGTGCGCCCTGGTAGCCCGCGACGTAGGCGACGCCCGACTCGAGCAGCGCCTTGGTGACGGCGAGGATGCCCTCGCCGCGGAAGGTCGCGCCTGCGCCCAGCCGGAGCTTGCCGACCTCCTCGGCGAACGATCGCTCAGCCATGCGCGCACCGGTCCATGTGGGGCGATATTAGTTTGGATGCCGGGCCGTGTCTGTGCCGGCGGTCCCGCTTCGGGCGGTGTCCCAATCCCCGCTCGTCGACAGGGAGGCAGACCCGTGAAAGATGAGCTCGTCTATCCGCGCGAGCGCATGCTCGGCGCGATCACGCTCGTGCTGGGCCTGCTGGTCTGGGTGCTGGTCATCGTCGGCACGCTCGGCATCGCGCTCGTCTACCTGCTGTTCGGCTTCCTCTTCTACCTGTTCGCGCAGTCGGCGCTGATCGCCTGGCTGCGCGGCAACGGCGTGCTGCTCTCGGCGCAGCAGCTGCCCGACCTGCGCGAGCGCTTCGACGCGTGCTGCGCCAGGCTCGGCATCACCGACGACAAGCCCGAGGTCTACCTGCCCAGGGCAACGGCCTCTTCAACGCGTTCGCGACGCGCTTCATCGGCCGCGACCACGTCGTCGTCCTCTCCGACATCGTCGATGCGATGCAGGCGCATCCCGACGGCGTCAACTTCTATTTCGGCCACGAGCTCGGCCACGTGCGGATGAAGCATCTCACCGGCAACCTGCTGCGAATCGCCCGAATCGGCGGCGCGCGCGCTGGTCGCGCTGGCCGCCGGTGCGCAGCGATGGCGCATGGTCGACCTGCCCGCGTTCGAGGCGCCGGCGACGCTCTCGCGCGGCTTGCGGATG
>JAYTHL010000108.1:0-1783 GCA_043732605.1 Rhizobacter sp.
CTGACGATGCAGCAGGAGTCGTACATCGCCTTCCTTCAAAAGGAAGTCCCCCCGCAAAAACGCAAACCCGAAGGCTTGCAAGCCGCCTTCCTTTCCGCATTCCCGATTGTTTCGCACAACGGTTTCGTGGAAATGAAGTTCATCGAATTCAACATGGCCAAGCCGGCCTTCGACACGCGCGAGTGCCAGGTCCGCGGTCTGACCTACGCTGCCGCCGTGCGCGCGAAGCTGCAAATGATCATCTACGACCGTGAATCGCCACAGGCGAAGACGGTCAAGGAGATCAAGGAGCAAGAGGTCTACATGGGTGAAGTGCCGCTGATGACCGAGTACGGCTCGTTCATCGTCAACGGCACCGAACGCGTGATCGTGTCCCAGTTGCACCGCTCGCCCGGCGTGTTTTTCGAGCACGACAAGGGCAAGACGCATTCCAGCGGCAAGCTGCTGTTCAGCGCGCGCATCATTCCTTATCGTGGTTCGTGGCTCGACTTCGAATTCGACCCGAAAGACATCCTGTACTTCCGCGTCGACCGCCGCCGCAAGATGCCGGTCACGATTCTGCTCAAGGCGATCGGCCTGAACCCCGAATCGATCCTGGCGCACTTCTTCGTGTTCGATAACTTCCGCCTGATGGATTCGGGTGCCCAGATGGAGTTCGTGGCCGACCGGCTGCGCGGCGAGATCGCCCGCTTCGACATCACCGACAAGAACGGCCTCGTCGTGGTCGAAAAAGACAAGCGCATCACCGCGCGCCACACCCGCACGCTGGAAACCACCGAAACGCAATTCATCAGCGTGCCGGAAGACTCCCTGGCCTGCCGCATGCTGGCCCGCAACGTGGTCGATGCGGACACCGGCGAGATCCTCGCGAAGGCCAACGACGAGCTGACCGAAGCGCTGCTGAAAAAGCTGCGCGTCGCAGGCGTCAAGGAAATCCCGGCGCTCTACACCAACGAGCTCGACGAAGGCGCGTACATCTCGCAGACTTTGGCCTCGGACGAAACTGCCGACCAGCTGGCCGCGCGGGTCGCCATCTACCGCATGATGCGGCCCGGTGAGCCGCCGACCGAAGACGCGGTCGAGGCCTTGTTCCACCGCCTGTTCTACAGCGCCGACACGTATGACTTGTCGCGCGTCGGGCGCATGAAGTTCAACGCCCGCGTCGGCCGTGATTCGGCCGAAGGCGCGATGACCTTGAGCAACGAAGACCTGCTCGACGTCGTGAAGATCCTGGTCGAGTTGCGCAACGGCCGCGGCGAAGTGGACGACATCGACCACCTCGGCAACCGCCGGGTGCGTTGCGTCGGTGAGCTGGCCGAGAACCAGTACCGCTCGGGCCTGGCGCGGATCGAGAAGGCTGTCAAGGAACGGCTCGGCCAGGCCGAGACCGAAGCCTTGATGCCGCATGACCTGATCAACTCCAAGCCGATCTCTGCGGCGCTGAAAGAGTTCTTCGGCGCGTCGCAGTTGAGCCAGTTCATGGACCAGACGAATCCGCTGTCCGAGATCACGCACAAGCGGCGCGTCTCGGCCCTCGGCCCGGGTGGTTTGACGCGGGAACGCGCCGGCTTCGAAGTGCGCGATGTGCACCCGACTCACTACGGCCGCGTCTGCCCGATCGAAACCCCGGAAGGCCCGAACATCGGCCTGATCAACTCGCTGGCGCTGTACGCGCAGCTGAACGAGTACGGCTTCCTGGAAACGCCGTACCGGCGCGTGGCCGACGGCAAGGTGACGATGCAGATCGACTACCTGTCGGCCATCGAAGAAGGCAAGTACGTGA
>JAYTHL010000109.1:0-6209 GCA_043732605.1 Rhizobacter sp.
CAATTCTTTCGCGCAAGCTCATGCGTTCGTCTCCACGCACCATCAACGCCCTGGCGAACAGCCACGCCGACAGGCGAGCGCATTGTGAGCCCACGGGTACGCGCGTCACGCGCTGCAGGCGCAACCTTCACACGGCGCGACCTCAAACGAAAAGGGAACGGCCGTGCCGTCCCCTTTTGCTTGTCCGGCGAAGCGCTACAGCGAGTAATACATGTCGAATTCGACCGGGTGCGTGGTCATGCGAAACCGCGTGACTTCCTGCATCTTGAGTTCGATGTAGGCGTCGATGTAGCTGTCGGTGAAGACGCCACCCTTGGTCAGGAAGGCACGACCCTTGTCGAGGTATTCGAGCGCCTGGTCGAGGCTCGAGCACACGGTGGGGATTTTCGCGTCTTCTTCCGGCGGCAGGTGGTAGAGGTCCTTGCTGGCGGCCTCGCCGGGATGGATTTTGTTCTCGACGCCGTCGAGGCCCGCCATCAGCAGTGCCGTGAACGCGAGGTACGGATTCGCGAGCGGATCGGGGAAGCGCGCCTCGATGCGGCGGCCCTTCGGATTGGCGACGTGCGGAATGCGGATCGAAGCCGAGCGGTTCTTCGCGCTGTAGGCTAGTTTGACCGGCGCCTCGAAGCCGGGCACCAGTCGCTTGTAGCTGTTGGTACCGGGGTTGGTGATGGCATTGAGCGCGCGCGCGTGCTTGATGATGCCGCCGATGTAGAACAGCGCGAACTCCGAGAGGCCGGCGTACCCGTCGCCCGAGAACAGGTTCTTGCCGTCTTTCCAGACCGACTGGTGCACGTGCATGCCGGAGCCGTTGTCGCCCACGAGCGGCTTGGGCATGAAGGTCGCGGTCTTGCCGTAGCTGTGGGCCACGTTCTGGATCACGTACTTCTGCAGCTGCAACCAGTCGGCGCGTTGCACCAGCGACGAGAACTTGGTGCCGATCTCCATCTGCGCCTGCGCCACCTCGTGGTGATGCACCTCGACCGGAATGCCGAGCGACTCGAGGATCAGGCACATCTCGGAACGCATGTCCTGCATCGAGTCGATCGGTGGCGTCGGGAAGTAGCCGCCCTTGACCGTGGGTCGGTAGCCGGAGTTGCCGTGCTCGTATTCCTTGGCCGAGTTCCACGACGCTTCTTCCGACTCGATCTTGCAGAAACAGCCCGACATGTCGACCTGCCAGCGCACGCTGTCGAAGATGAAGAACTCGGGCTCCGGGCCGAAGTAGGCCGCGTCGCCCAGGCCCGACGCCTTCATGTAGGCCTCGCCGCGCTTGGCGAGGGAGCGCGGATCGCGCTCGTAGGGCTTGCCGTCGCCCGGCTCCACGACATCGCAGGTGAGGATCAGCGTCGGCTCTTCGAAGAACGGATCGATGTTGGCCGTGTTCGGGTCGGGCATGAGCTGCATGTCCGACGCCTCGATGCCCTTCCAGCCGGCGATCGACGAGCCGTCGAAGGCGTGGCCGCCCGTGAACTTCTCTTCGCTGAAGGCCGAGATCGGCACGGTGACGTGCTGCTCCTTGCCGCGGGTGTCGGTGAAGCGGAAGTCGACGAACTTGACTTCGCTGTCTTTCACCATGCTCATCACATCGGCGACGGTCTTGGCCATTCGATCAATCTCCCGGGGGATTCGTTTTGGAGGGGGCGGAGGTGCTGCGAGGGGTTGGCGGCCCGTCAGGGGCCCCAAAATCGCGCACAGGTTTTAGCAGAAAGCATGCCAGTGCGACCCGGCCGAGGACGTCCGGGCGGTGCATCTGAACGCACGGTACGGGTGCACTGTATCTCTAGCGCACCAGTTCCGGGCCCAGGGTGGCGCCGGCTGCGGTGAGACCCTCGAGGAGACGCGCGTAGGCCGCAGCCATCCTTTCCGGATCACCCTTGACGCCGAGCTCGATGTGCCTGCCCCACTGCGGGTGATCGACGCTCGGCAGGCTGAACACCTTGATGCCGGCGAACCCGGATTCGATGGCTTCCATGAGCGGCGTGAGCGACGCCTCCATCGCCCCGAAGACGATCACCGAGAGCTCCTTCGTCGCGACCGCCACGTGGAGCGCGCGAAAGTGCGTGTCGAGCACCCACTCGATCATCGGCCAGGCCATCACCGGGAATCCG
Source organism: Rhizobacter sp. (assembly GCA_043732605.1). Taxonomy (GTDB): domain Bacteria; phylum Pseudomonadota; class Gammaproteobacteria; order Burkholderiales; family Burkholderiaceae_C; genus Schlegelella_A. The sequence goes on from JAYTHL010000109.1 coordinate 2,112, forward strand.
GGGACGAAGAACACGCCGCCCTCGCCCGACCGCACCGCGAAGCCGGCGATCTTGTTGAACGGATTCGGGATGATCTCGGCGCCCTCCGGGAACACCGCCATGTTGAGGCGGTGCTTGTTGTCATCGCGGTCCGGCTCGTACGGGACGCCCTTTTCACGCGCCTGGTCGCGCATGCGCTCGAGCACGAGGTCGCGCGCCTGCGAATGGAGCGCGAGCGGCCGCCCGAGCGCCGCGGCGGCGCACTGGCGCGTGTGGTCGTCGGGCGTCGCGCCGATCCCGCCGCAGGAGAAGACGATGTCGCCGCTCGCGAAGGCGTCCTTCAGGTCGGCGGTGATGCGCTCGGGATCGTCGCCGACGTAGCGCGCCCACGCGAGCGACAGGCCGCGCGCCGCGAGCAGCTCGATCACCTTCGGCAGATGCTTGTCGGCACGCTTGCCGGAGAGGATCTCGTCGCCGATGATCAGAAGGCCGATGTTCATGCGAGCGCGCTCCGCCAGGAAGGTGTCGCAGGATCGACAGGCACGTCCGGCGCTGCGCCGCCGGGTGCCGCGCGCGACGTCGCCGCGGCCGCGTCGTCATCGCTGCGCAGCCGCTGCAGCGCGGCCAGCAGGAAGTGCGCGAACCAGAGCGACGAGAAGGCGAAGATCAGGGTGTAGAGCCAGATCGACACCAGGATCAGGAGCGGCGCGAACACGAGCGTGAGCGCGCTCATCGCCCAGAGCAGTGACGGCGCCGCGCCGAGCAGGCCGCAGGCGATGCCCATGCCGAGCAGCGGCCAGCGCTCCTCTCGCATCAGGCGCAGTCGCTCGTCGCGGCTGGCGTGGGTCGCGAGCACGTCGAAGGCGAGGACGCGGTACGTGAGCCAGCCCCAGATCAGCGGCGGCAGGACGAGCACGAGTGGCGGCACGAGCCAGAACGGGATGCTGACCACGAGGGCGCCGAGCGCGACGATGGTGGCAAGCGCCGACCCCGTGAGGCTCGACCAGAACGAGGCGCCGTGTCGCTTGTCGAGGGTCGGAAAGCGGCGCTTCGCGACGAGGCGGACGATCGCCGGCGTCATCGCTACCGCGGCGACGAGCAGCGAGGCGACGACGAACACCGGCAGCGCCAGCGCGACGATGATCAGCGGCGCGACGACGCTGGCCCAGCCTCCGCCGCCGATCGAGCGCAGCCAGGCGAACAGCGCGTCGAGCAACTCCCAGTCGTCGAGCGTGGCGCGCACGGCGGCGACCGCGCTTTCCCAGTAGAAGTAGCCGAGCACCGCGGCCAGGCCGCCGACGATCGCCAGCGGCAGCAGCGACGCGGCGATCACCTTCGGGTGCAGGCAATACGCGGCGGCGCGCCAGAAGGCGTCGAGGATAGGAGCGCTGGCGGAGCGCAAGGGCAGGCGGGTGACCAAGAGCGGGGCAAATCCCGAGTGTACGAGTCGGGCGACGCGTGCCAACTCGTAACGGAATCCTCGGCCGGTGCTCGCGCGCATGCCTGTTCGATCGACTGCGCGCAAGTCCGCCTGCCTAGAATTTCGGGATGCCGTTGCACCCGCCGAGCCTTCTCGCCGCTTTCGCCGCCGCCCTGCTGCTGGCGAGCGGCGCAGCGGCGTCGATGGGACTTCGCCAGCAGAGCCGGCGCGGCTCGTACTGGTGGCTCGCCGCCAACGTGATCCTGGCGGTCGCCCTCGTCCTGCAGGCGACCGTCGATCCGATCGGCGAGGGTGCGCTCGTGGCGGCGCTGTGCGTCCTGCAGTGGCCGATCGTCACGCTCGGCGGCATCCGGCGCTTCTATTCGCGCGGTGCGACCCGCGTGCCGGAGTGGGCCGACCGGATGGCGCTCGCCCTCGGCGCGCTCGTCACCGGCGGCACCTGGCTCGCCCCGTTCGACTTCGCGACGTCGAGCGAGATGTTCGCGGCGAGCGCGTTCGCGCTGACGGTCTACGCCGCGGTCGCCGTCTCGCGGCTCGAAGACTTCTCGAGCAGCACGACCCTGCGCACGCTGCGCCTCGGCCTGGTCGCCAGCGCGATCGTGCAGGCGGCCTGGCTCGCCGTCGCGAACGCCTACCTCGCTCCGATGCTCGCGCCCGCCGACGTCGCCCTCGGCGCCATGATCTCGGCCACCGTCGTCGCCCTGCTCATGACGCAGCTATCGCTGGTGATGAACCACGAGCGCCGGATCGCGCATCTGCTGGCGTCGCAACGCAAGCTCAAGCACCTCGTCGATGTCGACGCGCTGACACGGCTGCCGAACCGGCGCCATTTCCACGAGCTCGCCGAGCGTGCCGTCGAAGCGGCGCGCGATGCCGCGACGCTGATCGTCTTCGACGTCGACCGCCTGCAGCGCGTCAACGAGCTGCTCGGCCACGCCAACGGCGACGAGGCCCTGCGCCAGATCGGAACCGCCCTGCGCGAGACGCTGCGGCGGCGCGATGTCGCGGGCCGGCTCGGCGGCGACGAGTTCGCCGCCGTCCTGCCGCGCACGCGGCTCGCCGATTCGAAGATCGTCGTCTCGCGGATCATCGCCCGGCTCGACGACCGCCAGGTCGCACCGCGCATCGCCCGCGTCGCACTCAACGTCGGCTCGGTGCAGATGCAGCCGAACGAGACCATTGCCAACGCCTTGCGGCGTGCCGAAGCCTTGCTGGCGTCGGTGCGAAACGAAGCGCGCCGCGACGACACGCTGCCGCTGCCGCGCAGCACCGTGCCCGACGCGGTCGAGGAGACGGCGGCGACGCCGTCGACGCTGATGAGCCTGATCCCGGTCGGCGAAGTGACCGTCAGCTGAAGCTCAGCCCTTGCGCAGGTGCCACGCCCTCGGCCGCGTGAAGGCCTGGATGCCGTAGCTCGAGAGCGTGACGCCGACACCCGAATCGCCGTGGCCCGACCAGGGAAGGCGCGGGCTGACGCGGTCGCAGCAGTTCCAGTAGATGCTGCCGGCATTGACCTTCGACAGCAGCTTCGCGGCACGCGCCTCGTTCGGCGTGTACATGCCTGCCGTGAGACCGTAGCGCGTGTCGTTCATCAACGCGAGCGCCTCGTCGTCGTCCGCAACCTTCTGGATGCCGATGATCGGCCCGAAGCTCTCGTCGCGCATCACGGCCATCGTGTGATCGACGCCGGTGAGCACGGTCGGCTCGAACCAGTTGCCGGCCTTCTCGACGCGCTTGCCGCCCGCCCGCAAGGTCGCGCCCTTGGCAACGGCATCGGCGACCTGCCCGTCGAGCACGGCGAGCTGGGGCGCGCGTGTCAGCGGGCCGATGTAGGTGCCGTCGGCGAGCGGATCGCCGGCCTTGAAGCCCGCCACCGTGGCGAGGAAGTGATCGACGAAGGCGTCGTGGATCTTCTCGTGCACGTAGATGCGCTCGACCGAGCAGCAGCTCTGGCCCGTGTTGTACATCGCACCATCGGCCAGGCTTTCGGCGGCGACCTTGGCGTCGGCGTCGGCACGGACATAGCTGGGATCCTTGCCGCCGAGTTCGAGCTGCAGCTTGACCAGCCGCGGCGCCAGCGCCTGCGCAATGCGCACGCCGGTGGCGTGGCTGCCGGTGAAGAACAGGCCATCGATGCGCGCATCGAGCAGTGCGGTGCCGACCTCGCCGGCACCGACCACGGCCTGCATCACAGCAGCCGGCACGCCCGCCGCGTGCAGCAGCCGCGTGATGTGCAGCCCCGTCAGCGCGGCGTACTCCGAGGGCTTGTAGAGCACCGCATTGCCGGTCAGAAGCGCCGGCAGGATGACGTTGCAGCCGACGAAGTACGGGTAGTTCCAGGCCGAGATATTGGCCACCACGCCGAGCGGGATGTGCGAGATCTGCTCATGCATGCCGCCGCCGTCGAACAAGTGCTCGTCGCGCACCGCCGCTTCGGCTTGTTCAAGAAAGAAATCGATACGCGGCAGCAGGCCGTTCAACTCGTTGCGCGATTGGCCGATGGGCTTGCCGACTTCCTGCGTCAGTGTGTTGGCCAGCGTTTCGAGTTCGGTGACCACAGCCTTGCGAAAGCGACCGATCGCGGCCAGCCGCTCGGCGATCGGTGTGGCTGCCCAGCCCGGCTGAGCGCCGCGAGCGGCGGCGGCCTTGGTGGCCACCGTCGCCGCGTCGTCGGCCTG
>JAYTHL010000110.1:0-6206 GCA_043732605.1 Rhizobacter sp.
GCGAAAGGAAACGACGAGACGCCTTCCCAGAACTCGCGCAGCCGCTCGACCCGGCGCGCCGGCGGGTTGCCGGCGATCAGCGCGGCGTTGATGGCGCCGATCGAGATGCCCGCGACCCAGTCGGGCATGTGGCCCATCAAGGCCAGCGACTCGAACACGCCCGCCTGGTAGGCGCCGAGCGCGCCGCCGCCCTGCAGGACGAGAATGCACTGCTCGGCGCGACGACGCGGCGCGGGCGGCTTCTTGCGGGTGGTCATCGAGGACTGGACGGTGATGCGGACGGCGTCGATCAGTGTCGATAGCTCTGGTCGATCCGGTCGAGCCGGCGCAGCAGGCCGGGCCAGGTGAGCGCGTCCGGGGACGTCCCGAGCGATACCATCTTCGCCTGCTCGGTGGCCGTCGCGAGGACCGCGCTGTCGATCTCGATCAGGTCGCCCGCGGTCGTCGATCCGCCGGCCTGTGCACGGATCTGCACGGCGCACGTCGTCTCGAAGAAATACATCGCCTGGAACGCCGCCGCGACGGTCTTGCCGACCGTGAGCAGGCCGTGGTTGCGCAGCATGAGGAAGGTCTTGCTGCCGAGATCGGCGACCAGCCTGGGCTTCTCGTCGTCGCGCAGCGCGACGCCTTCGTAGTCGTGGTAGCCGAGGCTCGCCAGCACGAAGATCGAGAACTGCGAGATCGGCAGCACACCCTTCCTTTGCGACGAGACCGCGACGCCGTTCAGCGTGTGCGTGTGCATGACGCACTGCGCGTCGTGGCGGGCCGAGTGCACGGCGCTGTGGATCACGAAGCCGGCCGGGTTGATCGGGAACGGCGTGTCCTGCAGCACCTTGCCGTCGATGTCGATCTTGACCAGGCTCGAGGCGGTGATCTCGTCGAACATCAGCCCGTAGGGATTGATCAGGAAGTGCTCGGTGCCGGGAATCTTCGCCGTGATGTGCGTGAAGACGAGATCGTCCCAGCGGAAGAGGGCGACCAGGCGATAGGCGGCGGCGAGGTCGACGCGGGCCTGCCATTCCTCGGCCGACACGCGTCCCTCGAGCGTGGGCACGAGACGGAAGAGATCGGTGGGTGCATTCATGGCGCGGCCTCCGGAAAAAGTGCGCGACGGGAAAAGAAGTATCCCCGAGCACGGCATGCGCCGTACGAAGCGCCGAACACTTCACGTTTCCCCGCCGTGTTACAGCGATCGGGGGACGAACGGTTGGCGCTGCCGGACCGGTGCCGCGATCGCCACGCGACACTTGCGCATCTTCACGCGGAGCCGCTCCGATGCACACCTCGTTCGATCAGACCCTGCCGCAGCCGTCGCGCTGGGACCAGGAAGGCGTCGAGTACGTCCGCTCCAACATCGACTGGTGCGCGCGCTGCTCGAAACGGCTGGTCGGGCTCAATCCCGGCCTCACGGCGGAGCATGCGCTCGACCTCGCGCACGAGATGAGCCTCGACGACAACCTGCGCGCCAAGAGCCCCGAGGCTGTCGCCGAGGGCCTGCACGAGATCGACCTGCGCACCGACGCCTGAACGTCCGGCGCGCGTCGCGATGGCGCTCAACTCCGCAGGCGAATCGGCCGATAGGTCGACATCGCTCGTTCGGTCTCACGCCATGCGCTCCGTCTTCCAGACCTTCTACGTCAGCCGCGCCACCGTTCCCTTCGACAACGTCGCGGTCCAGTCGATCCTGCAGATCTCGCGCCGCAACAATGCCCGCGTCGACGTGACCGGCTGCCTGCTGTTCTCGGGCCGCTGCTTCGCGCAGGTGCTCGAGGGCGACCAGGCCGTCGTGCGCGCGCTGGCCGGGCGCGTCGCCGCGGATCCGCGCCATCTCGACGTCCGCTTCCTCCGCGAGACGAAGCACGAAGAGCGCGAGTACGCCGACTGGTCGATGGGCTATCTGCACGACCTCACCCTCGAGGACGATCTGGAGACGCTTCTGCTGATCCCCGACAGCTCGCCCGTGGTCGTGGCCGAAGTGATGGAGCGGATGCGGCCGGATACGGTGATGGGCGCGCTGCGCTGAGGTCGCCGGCGCCGCGCGGCCTGCGCGGCTTCGTCTCCTAGAGTCGCCTCTTTCCGGCGACCGCCATGGTCGTCCGTCCCGCGGAGGCACGACCGATGACGGAGCGATCAGACGAGCATGTCGGCGTCTACGACCCGGTCGCGGTCTCGCTGCACTGGATCCTCGCCGCGCTCATCGTCGCCAGCTTCTTCGTCGGCCTCTACATGGTCGACCTGCGCTTCTCCCCGCTGCGCTTTCGCCTCTTCAACTGGCACAAGTGGGCCGGCGTGGCGGTGCTCGCGCTGTCCATCGCGCGCCTCGTCTGGCGCGCAGCGGGGCATCCGGCGCCGGCGTTGCCGCCCGGCGTCCCGCGCTGCAGCTCGTCGCCTATCGCGCCACGCATCTCGCGTTCTACGGCCTCTTCTTCGTCGTGCCGCTGCTCGGCTGGCTCTACACGTCGGCGGTGGGCGTTCCGGTCGTCTGGTTCGGCTGGCTGCCGCTGCCCGACCTCACGCCTGTCGACAAGCCGCTCGCCGACGGCGTCCTCAAGCCGCTGCATGCCTTCACTGCCTATGCGCTCGCGGCGCTCGTCGTTCTCCACGTCGGCGCCGCGTTCAAGCACCAGCTCGTCGACCGCGACCGGCTGATGGTGCGGATGTGGCCCTGGTGGCCGAGTCGGAGACGCCCATGAAGTTCAGCCCATTCACGTGGCTCTCGGCGATGGCGCTGGGATGCGTCGTGTCGATCGCCAACGCGCAGGCGCCCGCACCTGCCAAGCTGCTGCCGGCGCAAAGCGAGATCCGCTTCCAGATCAAGCAGAGCGGCGTGCCCGTCGAGGGCAAGTTCGCGCGCTTCGAGGCGCAGCTCGCACTCGATCCGAAGGCGCCGCAGACCGGCTCCGTCATCCTGTCGATCGACAGCGCCGGCGCGACCGTCGGCTTCGCCGAGAGCGATGCCGAGCTGCCGGGTGCGAAGTGGTTCAACGCGGCGAACTTCCCGCGTGCGACGTTCCAGTCGAGCGCGATCAAGGGCCTCGGCGGCGGCCGGTTCGAGGCCGTGGGCAAGCTCGCGCTGAAAGGCACGACGCAGGACCTCGTCGTTCCCGTGACCATCGTCCAGGCGGCAGGCGTCTCGACCGCGACCGGCGAGTTCGTCGTCAAGCGGCTCGACTTCAAGATCGGCGAGGCGGAATGGGCCGACCTCTCGCTGGTCGCCAACGACGTTCGCGTCCGTTTCAAGCTCGTGTTCACGGGTGTCGGGAATTTGTAGCCCCTGCCGATCGTCCATCCAAGATCGTCCATCTCATTTCGGAAGCACAGCCACCATGACCAGAATCCTCGTCGCCTCCCTGCTCGCCGTCGCCGCCGCTGCCGTCTCGGCCGAGCCCGCGACCTACGCGATCGATCCGAACCACACCGTCGTCACCTTCGAGGTGTCGCACTTCGGCACGTCGACGAACCGCGGCCGCTTCCAGGCCAAGGAAGGCACGGTCACGCTCGACCGCGCGGCGAAGACCGGCAAGGCCGACATCACGATCGACGTCGCCACGGTGAGCATTGCGACGCCGTCGCTCGAGGGCGTGCTCAAGGGCGAACGCATGTTCAACGTGACGCAGAACCCGGCCGCACGCTTCGTCGCCGACTCGTTCGCGTTCGACGGCGAGAAGGTCGCCTCGGCGCCCGGCACGCTGACGATCCTCGGCAAGTCGCAGCCGGTGACGCTGAAGGCGGTGCGCTTCAACTGCTACGAGAACAGCCAGATCAAGCGCGAGGTCTGCGGCGGCGACTTCGAGACGACGATCCAGCGCAGCCAGTACGGCCTCGGCATCGCGCCGAGCGTCGCGCCCGACGACGTCAAGCTGCTGATCCAGGTCGAAGGAATCCGCCAGTAGCGACGCGGGCGTCGCGGCCCGGCGCCGCGGTCAGCGCTCGTCGACGCCGACGGGGTTGTCCTGCAGGCGCGCGAGCAGTGCCCTGGTCTCGAGCAGCGAGGTGTCGGTGCGTTTCCTGATGCCGTCGAGGCGATGGATCTCGCGCTCGAAGGTCGCGACCATCTTCTCGAGCGCCGCGATCCGGCCGCCGCCGGTGGCCGCTTCGGCCTTCAAGGCCTTCGTCGCGGCGCGCAGCGCGACGTTGTCCTCGGTCAGGCGGCGGTTGCGATCCATCGCCCGCCGCAGGCGCGGATTGACGGTGCCGAAGAAGAACGCGAACAGCAGCGCCGCCGCGAAGAACAGGGAGGCGAGGAACGCCAGCCCGGTCATGATGAGCTTGACCTCGGCGGCGTAGATGGCGAGTTCGATGGGGGTCACGGGCGCGGGTCGTGCAGGGTCCCGGTCACTGTGCCACGACGCGCGTGCCGCCGGACGGCCGGCACGCGCGCCCGAGTGCCAACTGCGACACGACGCCGCCGGCTCCGCTCGCCTGCGCGCCGCGCCGTTGCATCCGGTGACATGACCATGCGGCTCGGGCGAGCTCGGCACGCGCTGTCGCGGCGGACTAAAATCGTAGATCGTATGTCGCACGTTCGCTCCGGCCGCCTCGCCGCCCGCCGCTTCGGCTGGCTGCTCTGGCTCGGCCTGCTGCTTCCGATCGCGCAACTCGCGGCCGCGACGCATGCACTGTCGCACGCGCGCACGGCGACGTCGTCGCGGGACGACCCGAGCTCGCAGGCGCACTTCGTCCATTGCGATCTGTGCCTGACGGCCGCCGCCATCGGCGGCGCCGCTCCGGTGGCCGAGCCCGCATCGCTCGCGACGCCGGTGTTCGACGCGTCGCCACCGCGCGACGTCGTGCACGTGGCGCCGGCGGTCGCTCCGGCGCTCGCCTACCGAAGCCGCGCGCCGCCCGTCCTCGCCTCCTGATCGTTCGCCGTCGCCCGTTCGCCGCTTTGCGGCGGCGCGCTGTCATCGACCCGTTCCGGAAGCGATTCATGCATCCACTCGTTCCCACGGCCCTCGCCCTCGCGCTGGCCCTGCCGACCGGCGCTCGCGCCGACACCTCGTCCGATGTCGCCGCGTTGCGCACGCAGATGGAGGCGATGCGCGCCGCCTACGAAGCGCGCTTGCAGGCGCTCGAGCAGCGCGTGCAGCGCGCGGAGGCGACGATTGCGCCGGCGGCGTCGAGCGGCGTCACGCCTGCCGTTGCAGCCACGCCTGCGGTCGCTCTCGTCGCAGCCGCAGCGCCAGCAGTGCCCGATGCAGCCATCGCGGCGTCGCCGCAGTCCGCGCCCGTCGCCGCCGGAGCCACCGGCGGCGCGAACGCCTTCAACCCGGCGATGTCGCTCATCCTCTCGGGGCTCTACACGCGCACCTCGCGCAACCCGGCCGGCTACGCGATCTCCGGCTTCCAGCTTCCGCCCGGTGCGGAGATCGGTCCGGGGACGCGCGGCTTCAGCCTCGCCGAGTCGGAGCTCGGCTTCGCGGCGAGCATCGACCCGTGGCTGCGCGGCGCCGCCAACATCTCGCTGCATCCAGACGACAAGGTGTCGGTCGAGGAAGCCTACGTGCAGACGACGTCGCTCGGAAACGGCTTCTCGTTCAAGGCGGGGCGCTTCTTCTCGAACGTCGGCTATCTGAATCAGCAGCACGCGCACACCTGGGACTTCGTCGACAACCCGCTCGCCTATCAGGCGATGCTCGGCACGCAGTACGGCGACGACGGCGTCCAGCTCACCTGGCTCGCGCCGCTCGACCGCTACGTCGAGCTTGGCGCCGAGTTCGGCCGCGGCCGCAGCTATCCGGGCAGCGACAGCGCGCGCAACGGCGCCGGCATGACCTCGCTCACCGCCCACACCGGCGACGACATCGGCGTCAGCAGCAGCTGGCGCGCGGGCATCTCGATGCTCAACGCGAAGGCGAGCGACCAGAGCCTGCTCGCGACCAACGCGAGCGGCAATGCGGTGCTCGACGCGTTCAACGGCAGCACCCGCGTCTTGATCGCCGACGCGCTCTGGAAGTGGGCGCCGAACGGCAACGCGACGCGCACCAGCTTCAAGCTGCAGGGCGAGTACCTGCGCAGCACGCGGCGCGGCAGCCTGACCTACGACGTCGCCAACGCGGCCAGCGTCGGCAGCTATCGCGCCGTGCAGTCGGGCTGGTACGTGCAGGGCATCTACCAGTTCATGCCGCGCTGGCGCGTCGGCCTGCGCACCGAGCAACTCGACTCCGGATCGCCCGACTACGGCCTGAACGCGGCCGCGTTCGCGA
>JAYTHL010000111.1:0-6202 GCA_043732605.1 Rhizobacter sp.
GGCTACCTGAAGGACGGTCGGATGACGAGCAAGGAAGACGTCGTCGTCGGCATCGAGACCTTCCCAGAAGCGCTCCTCAAGCTCTTTCACGGCGAGAACTTCGGCAAGCTCGTGCTGCAGGTCGCGAACGACGGACCTTGACGCCTGAGCGGGCGTTGCGACCGTTCAATCCATGAGCGAGGCCGCGTACGATCGCGGCGTGGCTGACCTGCCCGCCGAATTCCTCCAGGCGCTCGTCGCGCAGAGCCGCGACTTGCTCGCGGTGAGCGACGCCACCGGCCTGCTGCTCTGGAGCAACGAGCGCTTCGCCCTTGCCACGGGCTTGCCGAGCCGGCCATCGGCTACTTTGCTCGACTTCACGCCGCCCGGCGCACCAGGCTCGGAGAGCCGTCTTTCGATCGCGCGGATGCTGAGCTCGCAAGGTCCCGACTCGGGAACCATCGAGCTGCGCGGCACCAGCGGCGAGTCGTGCTGGGTCGAGGCCCATTCCTCGCGCCTGGCCGGCTGCATCCTCTGGACCCTCGTCGACTTCACACGCGCCCACGCGCTCGGCGAGCGCGCGCGCCGGCAGGAAGAGCTGCTCGAGACGGCGCAGGAGTTCGGCCGGCTCGGCATCTGGGAACGCCGGATTCCGTCGGGCGAAGGCCGCTGGGACAAGCACGTGTTCCGCTTCTGGGGGCTCGACCCGGCGAGCGGAACACCGAGCTTTCCGGAAGCCATCGAGCACATCCACCCGGAAGACCGCGTGCGCATGATCTACGCGGAGTCGGCGCGCCGCGCCGGCCGCTATGCACAGCGCTTCCGGGTCATCCAGCCCGACGGTCGTACGCGCTGGATCCACTCGCAATGGGAAGTGCGCAACGGCCCGCGCGGCACGCCCGACCGCGCCCTCGGCGTGATGGTCGACGACACCGAGGCCTACGACGCGGCGCGCGCGCTGAGCGACGTCAACGCCCAGCTCAAGATGGCCGTCGAGCTCGGCAAGATCGCGATCTGGCGCCACGACCTGCGCACCGGCCGCATGTACTACAGCGACCGGGCCTTCGATCTGCTCGGCATGGCGCCGCGGCCCGAGGGACTCTCGATCGATGAGGTGCGCTCGTTCATCCACCCCGACGACATCCCGCTCGTCCTGCAGTCGGCCGAGGGCGCGCTCGCCGCGTCCGGGCCGGTCGACATGGAAGCGCGCTATCGCCGCGCCGACGGCACCTGGCGCTACGTGCTGTCGCGCCGCGTTGTCGAACGCAACGACGCCGGCGAGCCGATCGCCTTCCTCGGCGTGGCGCTCGACATGACCGAGCGCGTCGAGCACCTGCGCCACGCCGAGGAGCTCGCGCGCCGCCTTGACGCCGCCTCGCGCGCGGCGGGCGTCGGCATCTGGACGACGACGATCGGTCCCGGCGGCGCCGACTGGAACGCGCAGATGTTCGAGCTCTTCGAGCGCTGCCCTCCGCCCGAGCCGCCGACCTTCGGTCAATGGATCTCGAGCTCGGTGCACACGGACGACCGGGAGCGTGTCGATCGCGAAGTGCGAGCCTATTTCACGAACGGCGGCGGCCCCATCGAGATCGAGTTCCGGGCTCTGCGACGCGACGGCAGCGTGCGCTGGATCGTGATGCGCGCCGATGTCGATCGCATCCACACCCGGCAGCGCCGCATCCTCGGTGTAGCGATGGACGTCACCGATCACCACCGCGCGCTCGACGCGCTGCGCGAGGCGAGCCAGCGCGCCGCGCTCATCACGCGCCACGCCGGCATCGGCACCTGGGAGAGCGACGCCGAGGGCGGCGAGCGATGGGACGCGCAGATGTTCCAGCTGCGCGGCCTGGCGCCGGGCGAGCGCGTGCCGAGTCGCGAGGAGCGGCTGGCGCTGGTGCATCCCGACGATCTCGGCGTGGTCCTCGACTCGCTCGCCGGCACGCCCGAAGCACAGCTGCCCGCGGCCTACGAGTTGCGCGTGCGCCTGCCCGACGGCAGCTACCGCTGGCTCGCGTCGCGCTCGGCGGAGGTGCTCGACGATGGAGGCCGCCTGGCGCGCCGCGTCGGCGTCAACTGGGACATCACCGAGAGCAAGAACGCCGAGATGGCGCGCCAGCAGGCGGCGCTCGCCGAGCGCGGCATCCAGGCCAAGTCGCAGTTCCTCTCGCGCATGAGCCACGAGCTGCGCACGCCGCTCAACGCGGTGCTCGGCTTCACCCAGCTGCTGCAGATCGAGGCGCGACAGTCGGGCCAGGCCGACCAGCTCGCCAAGCTCGAGCACGTGCGCGCCGCCGGCGACCACCTGCTCTCGCTGATCAACGACGTGCTCGATCTCTCCGGTCTCGAAGCTGGCGAGATCAAGCTCTCGCTCCAGCCGGTGGACCTCGGCGCGCTCGTGCGCCAGTCGCTGCCGCTCTTGCAGTCGCTCGCGACGCAGCACGACGTCGTGGTCCAGACGCGCCGCGCGGAGGGCGTGGCGCTCGCCGATCCGACGCGTCTCCGTCAGGTGCTCATCAACCTGCTGTCGAATGCGATCAAGTACAACCGGCGCGGCGGTCGCGTGTTTGTCGAGACCTCGGCCGATGGCGTGGAAGCCCGGCTCACCGTGCGCGACACCGGCCGCGGCCTGACCGAGACGCAGATTGCAGAGCTGTTCGAGCCGTTCAACCGCTTCGGCGTCGAGCACGAGGGCATCGAGGGCACCGGCATCGGCCTGACGATCGTCAAGACGCTCGTCGACGGCATGGGCGGACGCATCGTCGTCGCGAGCGAGCCCGGCAGCGGCACCACGTTCGAAGTGACGCTGCCGGCCGCGCAGGCGACGGCCGCCGCGGCCGCGTCGTCAGTCGATGCGCTGCCCCAACCGATGCCGGCGAACCGTCGCACGTCGGCGATCCACGGCAAGATCCTCTACATCGAGGACAACCACGTCAACGTCCTGCTCGTCGAGGAGCTCGTGAAGAGCCTGGGCGGGCTCACGATCGTGTCCGAGGCGACCGGCGCGGCCGGCGTCGCACGCGCGGCGAGCTTTCGCCCCGATCTCGTCCTCGTCGACATGCAGCTGCCCGATTTCGACGGCTACGAAGTGCTGCGCCAGATCCGCGCCGCGCCCGCGACCAGGTCGATCCCGTGCGTCGCGCTCTCGGCCAACGCGATGAGCGAGGACATCGAGCGCGGGCTCGAAGCCGGCTTCGCCGAGTACTGGACCAAGCCGATCGACTTCGGCGTCTTCATCACCGCGCTGCAGCGCTTCTTCCCTGGCGTGCCGCCGCTGCGCGAGCCGGCGGACCACGCCCAGGGCGTGTCGGGCGGCTAGACGGTCGGCTCGAGCAAACCGCGCTGGCGCAGCATCGGCTCCGGCCTCGGCCCGCGACCGCGGAACGCGCGGTACGCGGCGCCGGGCTCGATCGAGTTGCCCGACGAGTAGATGAAGCGCGCGAGACGGCGTGCGACTTCCGGGTCGAACGGGTTGCCGGCCTCGACGAAGGCCTCGAAGCCGTCGGCATCGAGCACCTCCGCCCACAAGTACACGTAGTAGCCGGCGGCGTACGACGAGCCCGAGAACAGATGCTGGAAGTGGGTCAGCCGGTGGTTGACGCCGACGCCAGCGGGCAGGCCGAGCCGCTCCCACTGCGCCCGCTCGAACGCGACGACGTCGATCGGCGTGCTTTCGGTGCGCGCGTGCGCCGCCATGTCGACCAGCGCCGACGCGGCGTAGCGGACGGTCTCGTAGCCCTGGTTGAAGTGACGCGCCTCGTGCAGCCGCGCGATCAGCGCATCGGGAATCGGCGCGCCGGTCTCGTAGTGGCGGGCGTGGCGCTTGAGCACCTCGGGCTCCTCGAGCCAGTGCTCGAAGATCTGCGAGGGCAGCTCGACGAAGTCGCGCAAGACGTTGGTGCCCGAGACGCGCTCATAGGTGACGTTCGAGAGCAGCCCGTGCAGGCCGTGGCCGAACTCGTGGAAGAGCGTGCGCGCGTCGTCGAAGCTGAGCAGCGTCGGCGCGCCCTTGGCGCCCTTCGCGAAGTTGTTGTTGTTGACGATGATCGGCAGCACCGCCGCCGCGCCGTCGCCGCCGTTGCGCGACTGCATGCGATAGGCGCTCATCCACGCGCCGCTGCGCTTGCTCGGCCGGGCGAAGTTGTCGTGCAGGAACACGCCGATCGCTTTGCTGGATGCGTCGCGCACCTCGTACACGCGCACGTCGGGGTGGTAGACGACGATGTCGGGGCAGGCGACAAACTCCACCCCGAAGAGACGCGACGCGCAGTCGAACGCTGCCCCGACCATGCTCTCGAGCGAGAAGTACGGCTTGATCTCGGCCTCGTCGAGCTCGAACCGGACATGGCGAACCTTCTCGGCGTAGAAGCGCCAGTCCCAGGGCTCGACGACGGCGGGCTCGCCGCGCGACAGGGCGAGCGCCGAGAGCGCGACGCGCTCCTGCTCGAGCCGGATCTTCGCCGGCGCCCAGACGCGCTCGAGCAGCGCGGTCACGGCCGCCTGGCTCTGCGCCATCGTGTCGCTGAGCGCAAAGTCGGCGTAGCTCGCATAGCCGTGCAGACGCGCCTGCTCGAGCCGCAGCGCCAGGATCTCGGCGGCGACGTCGCGGTTGTCGCTGGCTCCCGGATGCTCGCCGCGCGACGTCAGCGCGCGCCACGCCTCCTCGCGCAAATCGCGACGCTCGGAGAAGGTGAGGAAGGGAACGATGTGCGAGCGCGACAACGTGATCACCGACGCACCGTCGATGCCGCGCTCGAGCGCAGCCTGGGCCGCGGCCGCGCGGACGAAGGGCGGCAGCCCGACGAGATCGGCCTCGCTCTCGAGCAGGAGCTGGAACGCAGATTCGTCGGCGAGGACGTTCTGGCCGAAGGTCGTGGTGAGCTCGGCGAGGCGCTGCATCACCTCGGCGTGACGCGCCTGCTCGGCCGGCGCGAGCTTGGCGCCGGCGCGGACGAAGTCGATGTGGAAGCGCTCGACGACGCGTCGCTGCTCGCCGTTCAGCCCGAGCTGGTCGCGCGTCGCGTGGAGCACGTCGACGCGCACGAACAGGGCGGCATTGTTGTAGACCCGGCTGTCGTGCCCCGCCACGACGGGGGCCATCTCGCGCTCGACCGCCTGCAACGCCGGCGAGGTCTCGCTCGACGTCAGGTTGTAGAACAAGGCGCAGATCCGCTCGAACCCGCGGCCGGCGCAGTCGAGCGCGGCGATCGTGTTCTCGAAGGTCGGCGGCGCGGCCTGTGCCGCGATCGCCTCGATGTCGGCCAGGTGGCGCGCCATCGCCTCGCGCAGCGCCGGCGCGAAATGCTCGGCGCGGATGTCGGCGAAGGGCGGCAGGCCGAAGCGGCCGGTCCAGGGCGCGAGCAGCGGGTTGGCACTCATTTCTTGCGCTGGATGTCGGCGAGGTCGCGGTCGTCGTAGCGCCGGTTGCCGCACGTCGACGAATAGCTTTCGCGCTGCGCCGTCAAGCTCTCGGCATCCTTGTTGAAGGCCGCGGCCTTCGCCTGGTAATCGTCGATCAGCGCGTTGCGCGCGACGATCTTCTCGTTGTAGGCATCGACCGATTCCTTCTTCGTTCGGTCGAGCGTCGTCTGCGCATCGGCGAGCTCGGTCGCGGTGCGATCGATCTCCGTCTTGGCGGCGGTGATGTCGGCCTTGACCTTCAGCGCCGATTCGGTCTTCTGTCCGATGCCCCCCTGCTGCGTTATGCACTCACGCAGCTGCGCCTGGCTCAGCACGGCCGTCTTGGATGCCGGCGCGGATGCCGCGCGCGGCTTGTCTGCAGCGCGAGCGCCTGGTGCGCACGAAAGCACAACCGCCGCGGCGCAGGCCAGCGATGCGGCGCGCCGGCGCCGAGACGAAACGAATGAGGAAGGGGTAGGGAAGTCCATGCGGAATCATGCCACCACGGGCGTTCTCATCGTCACGAACTCCTCGGCGGCGGTCGGGTGAATCCCGAGGGTCGCGTCGAACACGGCCTTGGTGGCGCCGGCCTTCATCGCGACCGCGAAGCCCTGGATCGTCTCGCCCGCATCTGCGCCGACCATGTGCAGGCCGACGACCCGGTCGTTGGCATCGTCGACGATCAGCTTCATGAGCGTCCGCTCGCTGCTCTTCGAGAGCGTGTGGCGCAGCGCCTTGAACTCGGTGCGGTAGACGCGAATCTTCTCGAAGCGGCCGCGTGCATCCTGCTCCGACAGGCCGATCGTGCCGATGCTCGGGTTGGTGA
>JAYTHL010000112.1:0-6188 GCA_043732605.1 Rhizobacter sp.
TTCAAGTCGCCCGGCGCCGATGCGTCGGGCGCACTTAGCCGTTCAGGCAGGGAACGGCCGAGCCCGGGAGGGCTTGTGAAATTGTCCCGGGGCGCTATATGAAATCGACCGAAGCGTGACAGCGCCAACTCGATAGAATGATTTCATGCCCTCCGACAAACCACCGGTTCCCGTCGTTCGGCCTCGTCCCGACGATGGCCAGGGAGCGGTTGTTGCCGAGCGCAAGGAGCAGAAGACCGAGCCGCCGAAGATGTTCCAGGTGATCCTGCTCAACGACGACTACACACCGATGGAGTTCGTCGTGATGGTGCTGCAGGAATACTTCAACCGGGACCTCGAGACGGCGACGCAGATCATGCTGAAGATCCATCACGACGGTCGCGGTGTGTGCGGCGTCTATTCGAAGGATGTCGCCGGCACGAAAGTCGAACTGGTGTCGGCCGCCGCGCGTCGCGGGGGTCACCCGTTGCAATGCATTATGGAGTCCGCATGATTGCCCAAGAGCTCGAAGTCAGTCTGCACATGGCCTTCGTCGAGGCCAGGCAGCAACGTCACGAATTCATCACCGTCGAGCACCTGCTGATGGCGCTGCTCGACAACCCGTCGGCCGCCGAAGTGCTGCGCGCCTGCTCGGCGAACCTCGACGACCTGAGGAAGAGCCTGCTTGGCTTCATCAAGGAAAACACGCCCACCGTCGGCGGCGCCGACGAGGTCGACACGCAGCCGACGCTCGGCTTCCAGCGCGTTATCCAGCGCGCGATCATGCACGTGCAGTCGACCGGCAGCGGCAAGAAGGAAGTCACCGGCGCCAATGTGCTGGTCGCGATCTTCGGCGAGAAGGACTCTCACGCTGTCTATTACCTGCACCAGCAGGGCGTGACGCGGCTCGACGTCGTCAACTTCATCGCCCACGGCATCAAGAAGAGCGATCCGCCCGAGTCGGCCAAGCCCGGCGAAAGCGGCGGCGCGAGCACGGAAGGCGAGAAGGAAGAGGGCGACGGCAAGGGCTCGCCGCTCGACCAGTTCACGCAGAACCTCAACCAGCTCGCGCGCGACGGCAAGATCGATCCGCTGATCGGCCGCGAGCACGAGGTCGAGCGCGTGATCCAGATCCTGTGCCGCCGGCGCAAGAACAATCCGCTTCTCGTCGGCGAGGCCGGCGTCGGCAAGACAGCCATCGCCGAGGGCCTGGCGTGGCGCATCACGCAGTCGGAAGTTCCCGAGGTGCTCGCGGAGTCGGTCGTCTACTCGCTCGACATGGGCGCGTTGCTGGCCGGCACCAAGTACCGCGGCGATTTCGAGCAGCGCCTCAAGGGTGTGCTCAAGAACCTCAAGGACCAGCCGAACGCGATCCTCTTCATCGACGAGATCCACACGCTGATCGGCGCCGGCGCCGCCTCGGGCGGCACGCTCGACGCGAGCAACCTGCTCAAGCCCGCGCTCAGCTCGGGCGCGATGAAGTGCATCGGCGCGACCACTTTCACCGAGTACCGCGGCATCTTCGAGAAGGACGCGGCACTGTCGCGGCGCTTCCAGAAGGTCGACGTCGTCGAGCCGTCGATCGAGCAGACGGTCGAGATCCTGAAGGGTCTGAAGTCGCGCTTCGAGGAGCATCACAGCGTCAAGTACGCGCCGGCCGCGCTGCAGGCGGCGGCGGAGCTCTCGGCCAAGTTCATCAACGACAGGCATCTGCCCGACAAGGCGATCGACGTGATCGACGAAGCTGGCGCGGCCCAACGCATTCTGCCCAAGAGCAAACAGAAGAAGACGATCACACGTTCCGAGGTGGAAGAGATCGTTGCCAAGATCGCGCGTATCCCGCCGGCCAGCGTGTCGAGCGACGACCGCTCGAAGCTGAAGACGCTCGACCGCGACCTGAAGAGCGTCGTGTTCGGCCAGGATCCGGCGATCGACGCGCTCGCAGCGGCGATCAAGATGGCTCGTTCCGGCCTCGGCCGGCCCGACAAGCCGATCGGCTCGTTCCTGTTCAGCGGCCCGACGGGCGTCGGCAAGACCGAGGTCGCCAAGCAGCTTGCGTTCGTGCTGGGCGTCGATCTGATCCGCTTCGACATGAGCGAGTACATGGAGCGCCACGCCGTGAGTCGCCTGATCGGCGCGCCTCCGGGCTACGTCGGCTTCGACCAGGGCGGTCTGCTGACGGAGGCGATCTCGAAGAAGCCGCACGCGGTGCTGCTGCTCGACGAGATCGAGAAGGCGCATCCGGATGTCTTCAACGTACTGCTGCAGGTCATGGACCACGGCACGCTCACCGACAACAACGGCAGGAAGGCCGACTTCCGCAGCGTCATCATCATCATGACGACGAACGCGGGAGCCGAGACCATGAACAAGGCGACCATCGGCTTCCTCAACTCGCGCGAGCAGGGCGACGAGATGGCCGACATCAAGCGTCTCTTCACGCCGGAGTTCCGCAACCGCCTCGACGCGACGGTAAGCTTCAAGGCGCTCGACGAAGAGGTCATCCTGCGTGTGGTCGACAAGTTCCTGCTCGAGCTCGAGAGCCAGCTGGCGGAGAAGAAGGTCGAGGTCACGTTCACCGATGGCTTGCGCCAGCATCTGGCGAAGAAGGGCTTCGATCCGCTCATGGGCGCACGGCCGATGCAGCGTCTGATCCAGGACACGATCCGGCGCGCCTTGGCCGACGAGCTCCTGTTCGGTCGCCTGGTCGACGGCGGCCGTCTCACGGTCGACGTCGATGCCGAAGGCAAGACGTTGCTCGACATCCAGCCGGTCAAGAAGAGCGACAAGCCGAAGGCCGAGCCGGCGACGGCGTAGCGGCTTCGCTCGCTCGGACGAAGGGGGTCCGCGGGCCCCCTTCAGTTTTTCCGGGCGGGGTCCTGCTTGAAGAACGCCTTGAGCAAGGCGTAGGTGCGGGGCTCGTCGTTCTCGAACTCGCGCGGCGCCACGAAGAAGGCTTCCGACGCGACGGCGAAGAACTCCTCGAGCGCCTCGGCACCATAGGGATCGAGGAAGGTTTCCTCGGCGGCATCGATCCGGGCAGCGAAGCCTTCGTACTCGTCGGCAAGCGCGATCAGCCAGCCGCCACGCTCGGTCGCGGGATCGACTTCATCGAGACGTGCCGTCACGCCGCCGCGCATGTCGATGACGTGCGCGAACTCGTGGACGACGACGTTGTAGCCATCGACTGCCGTCTCGCCGGCCTCGTCGACGTCGCGCCAGGCGAGCATCACGGGCCCGCCGCTCATCGCCTCGCCGCTCAGCTCTTCGTTGTAGGCATGGACGATGCCGTCGTCGTCTTCGACCACGCGCCTGGCCACGACGGCATCGGCGTGAACGACGATGCCCACGAATCCGTCGAACCAGTCGACGCCGAGCTCGAGCGCGGGCAGGCATGCCTGGGCCGCGATCGCGACCGCCATCTCGTCGGTCACCTCGAGATCGCCGACGCCGCTGAATTCCTTCTGTGCGAGGAAGAGCGTCGCGAGCTCACGCAACTCCTGCAGCTTCGACGCGCTGCGCGCTGCGAGGAACGGATAGCGCGCCAGCGTCAGTTGCCACAACGGATCGGGAATCGCACGACGCTCGAGCGTGCGCGTGCGACGCCAGCGTTGCCACCAGCCGGTCACGGCGCGGAGGCCGGTGCGGAGGCGGACCCTGTCTGCGGCGCGATCCGCTCGAAGCCCGCCGCGGTCCAGCGCATCACTTCGGCGCGCGGAACGCTGCTGCCGTCGAGCTCCCAGTCGCTGAGCACGAGCCGCGTGGCTTCGGGCGACAGCACGTGCCTCCTGGGCGCGTGCGTGTGGCCGTGGACCAGCGTCGGCGCGCGCGCATCCCGCAGCAATGCCAGCGCGGCGCCGGCGTCGACGTCGATGAAGCGGCCTTCCATGCGAGGCTCGCGTCGGCCGCTGTGACCGCGCAGGGCGACGCCGATGCGCCGGCGGACCGCTGGCGGCAGGGCGTTGAAGACGCGCTGCGCGGACGGCCAGTGCACGAAGCGGCGATAGCGCTGGTAGGCGACGTCGCCGATGCAGAGCGCGTCGCCATGCGCCAGCACGACCCGCTGCCCGAACGCCGTGACGAGAGTCGGATCGGCGAGACGGGCGACGCTGGTCGACGCGAGCATCGTGTCGCCGACCATGAAGTCGCGGTTGCCCGGCATGAACGCGAGCGCGACGCGCTTCGAGGCAGCCGAGAGGACCTCGGCGCATCGGGCCTCGAAGCCGCTCTCGGCCATGTCGTCGCCGATCCAGGCGTCGAACAGGTCGCCCAGGATGAACACCGCGTCGGCGCTGGTGTGGCGCAGATGCGCGGCCCAGGCCTCGAAGCCGCGCGGCGTGTTCTCGGCGAGATGCAGGTCCGAGATCAGGTCGATCGCGCGCCAGTGCGCCGGCGCGGCGAACGTCGGCATCGGCGCGATCGGCCCGGGCCGGGAGGCAGCCATGCCGCTCTCGCGCGGGGACCGGTCGATCGTCAGGAGACGGCGGTCGCGCGCGTGATCGTCACGTCGTCGAGAGGCACGTCGGCATGGCCGCCCTTGTTGCCGGTGCGCACCTGCTCGATCTTGTCGACGATGTCCTGCCCCGAGATGACGCGGCCGAACACGGCGTAGCCCCAGCCCTGCGGCGTCTCCGACTTGAAGTTCAGGAACTCGTTGTCGGCCGCGTTGATGAAGAACTGCGCGGTCGCCGAATGCGGCGCCGACGTGCGCGCCATCGCGAGCGTGTATCGGTCGTTCTTCAGGCCGTTGTTGGCCTCGTTCTGGATCGTCGAGCCCGTGGGCTTTTGCGTCATGCCGGGCTCGAAGCCGCCGCCCTGGACCATGAAGCCCTTGATGACGCGGTGGAACACGGTGTTGTCGAAGTGCCCGTTCTCGACGTTGGTGAGGAAGTTCTTCACCGTCTCCGGTGCCTTGACGTCGTCGAGCTCGACGCGGATGGTGCCGTGACTGGTTTCCAGATCGACTTGCTTCATGCTCTCATTTCTCCACGGTTGCGTGTTTGATGACGACCTGCTGCACGGGCACGTCGCCCGGGCCGGTCGGTGTGACTCTGATCTTGTCGACGACGTCCATGCCCTCGATCACCTTGCCGAACACGGCGTAGCCGTTGCCGTCGCGCGAGGCCGCCTGGTTCAAGAAGTCGTTGTCCTTGACGTTGATGAAGAACTGGGCGGTCGCAGAGTTCGGATCCTGCGTGCGCGCCATCGAGACGGTGCCGCGCTGGTTGGTCAGGCCGTTCCTGCTCTCCAGGGCAATCGGCGGGCGCGTCTCTTTTTCCTTCATGTCGGTCGTCATGCCGCCTCCCTGGATCATGAAGTTGGCGATGACGCGATGGAAGATCGTGCCGTCGTAGTGCCCGGCCTTCACGTACTGCACGAAGTTGGCGACCGACTTCGGCGACTTGGCCGCGTCAAGCTCGATGACGATGTCGCCTGCGGAGGTCGCGAGCTTGACCTTCTGCGCGAAGGCGGGAGCGCATGCGAACGCAGCGAGCGCGACGAGGAGGGCGGCGAATCGTGAGAGGGACATCTGCATCTGAAGACTCCAGGTGAGCGTGGGAGGATGTTGCGAGGGGCGAAGGTTAGCGCGTCGCGGACGAGGCCGGTCGCGCCGGGATCGACGGCTTCGCGGCGCCCTCGCCGGGCACCGCGACGATCTGGCGGACGAGCGCGAGCTTTTTCGGCAGCGTCGCGCTCGACGGCTCGAGGCGAAGCGCCTTCGCATACGACTGGGCCGCGAGCATCAGATGGACGTCGCCCAGATTTTCCTGCGCCGGCGCATAGCCGGGCTTCAGGCGCAAGGTCTCCTCGAGCTCGCTGCGCGAGCGGCCGTAGTCGCCGCTCGCCGCGTACAGCGCCGCGAGATTGTTGTGCGGCTCCGCGAGCTCGGGATAGTCCTGGACGAGCTGAAGCAGCATCGCCTGCGCTTCGCTCGTGCGACCGGTGTCGGACAGGATCACCGACTTGAGGAAGCGCATCTGCGCGTCCTTCGGATTCGTGGCGAGAGTCTTGTCGGCGCGCTCCAGCGCGGCTGCCGCCTGACCCGCGTGATGGAGCCGGGTCACCTCGCCCAGCTCGTCGGCGAAGGCCGCGGACGCGGGGAAGAGAAGGGCCGCGAA
This sequence comes from Rhizobacter sp., assembly GCA_043732605.1. GTDB lineage: Bacteria > Pseudomonadota > Gammaproteobacteria > Burkholderiales > Burkholderiaceae_C > Schlegelella_A. Next base: position 6,099 of record JAYTHL010000112.1, read on the forward strand.
CAGCAGCAGCCCGGCAGCGAGGATCGGGGATGGCATGGGTGGAAAACGCCGCGCTCGGCACGGTGTCGCGGCGCGTCTGGGCGCGGTGGA
>JAYTHL010000113.1:0-1769 GCA_043732605.1 Rhizobacter sp.
GCGGAGGCGGCCGTGGTGGGCGTGCCGGCCATGTCGAACAAGTCCTTCCAGACTAGCGGGACGCCGTCGAGCGGGCCCAGCGGCCTGCCCTCGGCCCAGCGCAGCGTGCTGCAGCGGGCTTCTTGAAGCGCCCGCTCCGGCGTGAGTCGGACAAAGAGCGCCGGGTCGCCCGCCTCTGCGCGCGCGAGACGATCCTCGGCAATTGCCAACGGCGTGGTGTGCCCGTTGCGATAGGCCGCGTGGTAATCGGCGATGCGCCAATGCGGGCTGGCCGGGGACATCTCGAGGGTCGCCATTCGAGGTGGAGCCTCTCGACTTCAGGCCGCGGCCCGGATGACCGTGGCTTCGGCGACCGGCCATGACACCTGCACCTGCGCCGCATCGGGCAACTGGTCCGCTCCATCGACATGCCGCTCGATCGTCAGTCGCTCGCCGTCGGCCAGTTCGACTTGGAGGCGCACTGTCTGCCCGGTGTAAGTCCGGCCGCTGACGTAACCGCCGATGCGGCCTTCCGGCACGCGGCCCTCGTGGCCGGCCGGCGCCGCGCTCAGGTCTATCGCCTCCGAAGGCACCACCAACAGGGCGCTGTCGCCGACCCGCAGGCCGGTCCCGGCACCCAGCATGCCCCGCAGCGGCCCCATTGTGGTGGCGACAACCGCGACGCCATCCGTCATCGATTGCACCGGCCCGCCGAGCAGCGCATTGCGCCCCATGAAGCGCGCGACGAACTCGGTCATCGGACGCGTGTAGAGCGCGTACGGTGTATCGATCTGTTCGGTGTTGCCGTTGTTCATCACAACCACGCGGTCGGATAGCACCAGTGCTTCCGACTGCGCGTGCGTGACGAAAACGAAGGTGATGCCCACCTCGCGTTGCAGCAGCTTCAGCTCGTGCTGGATCGACTTGCGCAGATTTGCATCGAGGGCACCCAGCGGCTCGTCGAGCAGCAGGATGTCAGGCTGCACCGCAAGGCCGCGTGCCAGCGCCACGCGCTGCCGCTGCCCCCCGGAAAGATGGCTACCGCGCCGCTCGGCCACCGGCCCGAGTTCGAACAATGCGAGCATGTGATCGATGCGCGACTTCATTGCCGCCGCATCGAGCTTGCGCACCCGGAGGCCGAAGGCGATGTTTTCGCGCACCGTCATGTGCGGAAAGAGCGCAAAGTTTTGGAAGATCGTCGAGGTCGGCCGGCGCTCCGGCGGCAGGTGGCCGATTTCCTGGCCACGCACCAGAATCTGCCCACTGCTGATGTCCTCGAAGCCCGCGATCATGCGAAGCGTGGTCGTCTTGCCGCAGCCTGAGGGACCGACCAGCGAAATGAACTCGCCGCGTTGGACTTGCAGGCAGAAGTCCTTCACCGCGCGGTGGCCGCCCGGATAGGTCTTGCAGAGATTGAGCAGTTCGAGATCGTGGGCCATGGCAGCAATTGATTGAGCTGACGTCAGTCGGACTGACGTCAGTCGGACTGATTTCAGAGGATCAGGCGGTCAGGAACTCGTTCCATTTCTGGATCAGGTAGTCGTACGCCTCCGGCCATTGGTGCCAGTAGGCGACCTGCGAGGCGCGTTGCGTCAGCGAACCGCCGTCGCGCAAGTCGCCTTCCTTGATGCCGCGCTCCGGCGCGCCGACCCAAGGCGCGCCCTCGTACCAGAATGCGTACTTTTCCGGCGCCATCACCTTCTTCACGTTGGTGCTCGGCGAGTAATAGCCTTGCTCCGATACCGCGATCGCCGGCGGGCCGGAGAGCCAATAATCGGCATACGCGATGG